>NZ_PJJW01000028.1:0-87987 GCF_002929675.1 Cryobacterium sp. M15 | reverse complement strand
CCTGGCCCTACTGGAAGGGGTCGCGGAAGGTGCGGGTGAGCGCGCCCGCAAGGTGCAATTTGCACCGAAAGACGGATACTGTTGCGTGCGTATCGCCCGGAATACCGAGTAGGCGGAAGGCCCCCGGCGCACACCCCGGATCGATCACCGACGTAGCCCGCATCATCGGCCAGGCGCTCACTTTATGCAAATACTGGCGGCGGTACTGATTCGTTGAAGGAGATCCGCGAGCACGGTCTGCTCCTCATCGTTGAGCGCGGCGGTGATGGCAAGCTCGGTTTCGAGGTGATTGGGCAATGCCGTCTCGATGAGATCTCTGCCCGCATCGGTGAGTGCGACGAGCTTACCGCGACCGTCGCCGGGGTTTGCCTGGCGCGTGACAAGCCCGCGATTCTCCAGCTTGTTTAGTCGCTGGGCCACTGTTCAATGATTCGGTCAACGTGGTCCGGCATGACGCCACAGCTTGCGGCAAGCACCACGGCTTTCCTTGGCTTACTCAGCCCCGTCGTGGCCATCCTCCTCGGCTGGGTAATCGCCGGCGAAAACCTCACCCCAATGCAGATAGCCGGGATCGTCATCGTGCTCAGCTCAATCTCCGCCGCCATCATTTCCAGGCACGCAAAACCCTCGTGCTGCGGTGATGCTGATCTCTGTTCCCAGCAGATCCGCATTTGACGAGGCCCACCGTTCGAGAGGTCCGTGGGAGCGCAGACTAATGTGCGACGTCACTCGTTTGGTGAGCCGTCCCGGGACCGGCCGCCCAGTACTCAGGCTGCGAGCTTTTTGAGGTACCGCGCCAGGGCTTGTGGAGCCGAACGAAGCGCCTCGGCCTCAACGACCGCGTTGTAGTTCGTATTGGTGTTCACATCGTAGGTGAGCACACGGCCGTCTTCGGCTTCGATGAACTCGATACCGCACACTTCCAACCCGTTCCGGCGCGCGAACTCGAGATATTTCTCGATAATCGAGTGGTCGAAGTCTTCGCGCAGGCTGAACAGCTGCTGACCGGCTACGGGCGCGATGGTGGCGCCGGGAGGCATGATCAGTTCGCGCGTGATCGGGTCGATGGCGCAGGCATCCGCTGGGCACAACTGGAAGCCGCCGCGCGCGGTGTCGGCTTTGACGGCGTAGATGAACTCGCCGCCGACGATCTCGGCCCGGGTGATGAACGGTTCCGCAGCCTGGATGTATTCCTGAATCAGTGTGATGCCATCTTGCGGCTCCTCGAACTCGTCGGAAGCAACGTACTCGGCGAGCTCTTCGTGGCTCGTGAACTTGCGCACGCCCAGACCCTTGCCGCCCTGATTATGCTTGGTCATGAACGGGGTGGGAAAGTTGCGTGCGGCGGCGAGAATTTGCTCGCGGCCCACCGCCGCCACGGTGCGCGGGGTGTCGATGCCAGCGGCTTTGAGCGCGACCAGCTGCTCGACCTTACTCATCTCAAGCTCAAGCACACGTCGGCCGTTCACCGTGCGGCGGCCGTGGGCCTCGAGCCAAGCCAATACGGCGCGGGCGTAATCCTTCGACTTTCCATGGTCACGCGTGTGAGCGGATGCGCTGATGCGCGACCAGAAGATTCCCTCCGGTGGTACCGAATCCAGGTCGAGAACGCCGTCGGTGAGCAGCCATTCCTTCACCTCCATGCCCTCTGCTTCAAAGGCCCGGGCGAACGGTGGAAACCATTCGGGGTTCTCGTGCAGGGCATAGATCGTGGGCTGGCTAACAGTCATGAAAATCCTTTCGGGTTGCACTGAACTTAAGGAGGCCCCGGCGCGGGGTATTCCTTGGGCCTTACGTCGTCACTACTGCGGGATCATGATGCCGTTGCCCGGGCCCATCGGCAGGTCGAAAAAGAAGAAGACACTCAGCACGGCTACCCACGCGAGCCAGAACGTGACTGCGAAGGGCAGCATGCGGGCGATTATGGTGCCGAGCCCCGCCTGTGGCTCGTATTTGCGCAGCATCGTGAGGAGCACGATCATGTACGGATTGAGGGGGGTGAGTACCTGGGTGGCCGAATCTCCGACCCGGAAAGCACCCTGGATGAACGCGGGTTCATAGCCAAGTAATACGAACAGCGGTACGAACACGGCGGCCATCAGCGTCCACATGGCCGAACCGGAAATGATGAAAAGGTTCAGCAGTGAGGCGAGGAGCACGAAGGCAACGACGGCCGAAAATCCGGTAAGGCCGATGGACTCAAGGCCCCCGGCTCCGGCAACGGCCAGCCAGCTTCCGATTCCGGAGAAATTGAACAGGGCGACGAACTGGCCGAGGATGAACGCGAGCACGAGGAATCCGCTCATGTCCTTGATGGCGTGCCCCATCACGCGGGGTACGTCACTGCCCGTCGCGATGGTTCCGGTGATCTTGCCGTACACCAGCCCCGGAATGACGAACGTGGCGAAAACGATGAACACGATCGAACTCAACAGGGGCGAGCGAGGCAGGAACCCGCCGTCTTCGTTTCGCCACGGGGATTCCGGAAGTAGCACGCCGACGAGGATCACTCCAGCGACGACGACGCCCGCCACGAATGCCCAGAACAGGCCACGATTCTCGGTGTCCGTGAGCCGTGTGTTCATCGCTGCGGGACCCGACACGTCGTCGTTGTCGATGATCTCCTCGCGCGCGATCCCTTGGCGGCCTAGACGCGGTTCGAGGATTTTGTCGATCATGAAGCCGGCCAGGGCGATGAGTACGAGCGCGGAGACCACATTGAAGAAGTAGTTCGAAACCGGGGTCACAACGGAACCGGCATTGGGTAGGTTCTGGGTGACCGACGTGGTGATTCCGGCGAATAGGGCGTCGAGGCTTGTCACGAACAGTGAGGTCGAGTAGCCGGCACCCACGGCGGCAAACCCGCCGAGCAGCCCGGCGACGGGATGCCGGCCGGCGGCCTTGAACACCAGGGCTGCGAGCGGGGGGATCACCACGAATGCCGCATCCGACATGATCGACCCCACGACCCCCACGAACGCCACGGCGTAGGGCAGCGACCAGCGCGGCGCCGAACCGAAAGCCTTACGGATCAGCGCAGCGAGCAGGCCGGACTTCTCGGCAACACCGACCGCGAGCAGGATGGGCAGCACCGTCGCCAGCGGCGGGAAGCCCACGTAGTTGACCCCAATGTTCTGGGTGAACCACGTGAGCCCCTCGGCGCTGAAGAAGCCTTTGATCACTGTGATCTCGTCGGTCCCGGGCAGCTGCACCGTGACGTTGGCCCAGGCCATGGCAGTCGACGCCACCGCAGTGATTGCGAACAGCAAGAGGAAGAGCATGAACGGGTCGGGCAGCTTGTTGCCGACGCGTTCGATTCCGCCGAGGACACGGTCGATCAGAACGGTACGCCGAGTGAGGGTCTGTGCTGAAGACATGGGGACTACCTTGCGTCGGATGGAACAAAACGATCGGTGTAAAGGAGTTAGACAGTGGCCGGTGAGGCGTCAGTCGAAGAAGTGCGGCACATCGATGGCGCCGCCCTGCTCCGCGAACTCGGTGGCCACGCTGCGGCGCAATTCGGCGTCGCAGAGAAAATCCAGGGCGGTGAGGGCGAGGCCGCAGGCGCCGTCGATGGCGCCCGACTCTGCGGCATCCGTTGCGGCGGCCGCCGCGAATTCGCGGGTGTGCAGGGCAACGTCGGATGCCGCAATCTTGATCAGTGGGTGGATACCGGGGATGCGATGGCTCACGTTGCCGAAGTCGGTGGACGCTGCGATGGTTTCCGACACCACGCCAAGGGGGAGCGGTTGGCGCCCGCGGCGCTGCTGGGCGGCGACCCAACGACCGGTGAGTGCGCTGTTCGTGCGCACGGGGAGTGAGGGGGCGTGCTCGTCCCAGTCGATCTCAACACTCGTTCCCGTCATCACTGCCGCGCCGCGCGCGATGTCATCCAGTCGCACGCTGAGGTCTTTGAGCGTGTCCGCGAACTTGGAACGGGCGTAGAGCTTGAGTACTGCGCGCTCGGGAATGATGCTCGGCCGTGTTCCCCCTTCACTGATTACAGCGTGCACGCGATCCACCGGCGGCAGCTGTTGGCGCAGCAGGCCAACGGCCTGGTACGCCAGGGTTGCGGCGTCGAGCGCGTTGCGACCCATAAAAGGTTGAGCGGATGCGTGCGCCGCGACGCCCGTGAACGTCACGGTGAGCACGCGCCGACCGAGCCACACCTGGTCGGCGAGGTCGTAGCCGTACGGGTGCACCATGATTGCGGCGTCGATGCCATCGAAGGCGCCATGCCTGGCCATTACTTCTTTGCCGGAAAAGCCTTCCTCGGCGGGAGTGCCGAGGAAGACCACCCGGCCTCTGAATGCGTTGGGATTCTCCTTGAGAGTGTTGGCCAGTGCGAGGAAAGCGCCGACTCCGGTAGCGGCGATCACGTTGTGCCCGCAGCCGTGCCCGACGTCGGGCAAGGCGTCATACTCGCTGAGAATCGCGATGGCCGGGCCGTCGCCTGAGCCGATCTCGGCGCGGATCGCCGTGTCGAGTCCGTGCACGCCGAGCTGCGCGTCTATCCCATAGCGACCGAGCAGCTCCACCAGATAGGCGGCGCTTCGATGCTCGGTGAAGGCGATCTCCGGGTCGGCGTGCAGGGTGTGAACGACGTCATTCAGGTCTGGGGCGAGCGCCTCTACCTGGCTTTCGACCGCGCTTACGAGTTCGTCCGGGGCCCCGGAGAAAGGCGACGGTACCGACTCATAGGTCTGGATCCTGCGGGCGGTTTCGGCCTGAAGCTTCTGCAGATACGTGGTGCTCGGCACTGTGGACTGGCTCATATATCCACCCTAGACAGGGAGACTACCCGGTGTCGCCGTGCTGACCTCTGCCGTCATCTTCAAGACCTGTGCGAGTGGCATGACCAAGGACGAGCCCGATCATGCCAGCGCCTGCTCCCCTGAGCCCCTGGAAACCTCGGCGATCCGCTTGATCGCGGCGAGGGTTTTCGGGATGCCGTCGAGGGCTTGCTGGGTGCGGTCGGTGATCTGCGCATGGGCGTCTTCGCCGAACTTCTCCTCGAACATCGCGATCCCGTCCGGCAAAAACTCCCACGACTCCGTGAGCATGGTCCCGGTCCCGGTCCCGTTCTCTGTGGCGGTGAAGCTGAAGCCCCAGCGGGCGAAGCTGCCGCCCACCACCCAGGCGAACTCGTGCCCGCGCTCTGCCGCCACCACCTCAGACCGGGTCTGCCAGGTCCGGTGCGGGAGCTCGTTGCGCCCGGTGAACCAGGCACCGACCCGACCGGCCTCGGCCTCGTCGTCCCACCAGCACGATGTACAGACCGGGCTCCACTCGCCGGTGCGGGTGATGTCGGAGAGCAGGTCGTAGAGAGACGTAGCTGATGCCTCGACGATGACCGACTCCTGGTGGCTGAGGATGCGTGTCTCACTCATGCGTTTACCCTAACGAACGGGGTCACTTCTTCTGCCGCCGACTGCCGCCGTGCCAGTCCTCCTGCTTTCCGGCCGTGTCCGTGTCGACTCCGAACGCGGCCAGCTGGGGCTGCTCGCGCAGGCTGCGTTTGAGCTCGGCGAAACCCGGGAAGCGTGCCAGAGCGACCACGTGGTCCCATAACTCGACCGCGACGTCCTCGTGGGGCAGCCGGCTGATTACCGGCCCGAAGAAGGCAACACCGGTGGGCGGCTCGAAGTGGATGATGGGCGTGCCCACGTCTTTTCCCGTCAGCGAGAGCGCCTCGTCTGTCTCCTGCTGGATCTCCCGGTCCCATGATTCGTCATCGAGAGCTTCCGCCAGCTCGAGCGGCAGGCCCGCCTCGGCGAGGATCGGCTCCAGGAACTCCCGCGTCCCGCGGAGCTCACGCACCTCGCCCTCGGTCCGATGGTCGTCCGGGCCGGGGGCAGTGTCGAAGATGTGGGTCCCGAATGCGGCGTACAGCGGCGCCACCGCCTCGCGTCCGTGCTCCGCTCGCGTCCGAGCGGCAACCCGCAGGAGCCGGAGCCCAGCGGTGTGGCCAGCCTCGTACTCGGGAGGAAAGTGCGCGTCGTAGTCGACCCGGGCATTAATCAGGCGCAGGGAGATGAACCGCCAGTCCACGGTGTAGTCGCGCTGCTTTTGCACCTGTCGCACCCACTTGCTGGTCATCCAGGCAAACGGGCAAACCGGGTCGAAGTAGAAGTTGATGTCGGCGTCCATGCGTCCACCCTAGAACAGTGCCGCACAGGACAGCGCCTCCCACACGACCGAGATCGACCTGTCGAGGTGGGCCCGACGGGCGTTCCCTCCCTCGATCAGCGCTTGCGCTGGATCAGGACGGTGGTGAGCTGTTGCGTGGACATCGAGCACTTGCGCACCCTGCTGAGAATCACCAGTTCGGCACTCCGGGACGGATCCCGGGGCTGCACACTGGCCCTCACTTACGCCGAGCGCTACCCTCAGCACATGCGTACCCTGGTCCCGGTCTTCGTCACCATGACAGAGTCCTCGATATACCGACCCGCTATTTCCGGTTGTGGTTCGCACGCATCGTGGCGCGCTATTTCTCACACGAGGCTTGGCTTGAAGAGGACCAACTGCTGCGTAATGCCGAACGTCTCGCCACATTTCCCGGCGTGCGTTTCAGAAGCATTAGAGAGATAAGAAAGGGAATCATGCCTGCCCAGGAGGACTACCCTCAAAATATCGACACCACCTTCACGGCAACAGTCACCACCGAGCGCAACAGCGGCTGGACCTGCGTTGTCATGCCTGAGTCGGGAGTTTTTTTCGGAACCAGAAAGCCTGTGAAAGTTGCCGGCACGATCGACGGGCATCCTTTTCACGCGACGCTGCTCCCGATGGGTGATGGAACGCACATGGTTCCGCTCAAGGCAGCCCTGCGCAAAACAATCGGCAAAGTGAACGGCGATGAAGCTGAAGTTCACCTCGATCAACGATTCAGTTGACCGCACTATCGGCTGAAATCCAGTCGTCGGCCGCCCGTCATCTGCCGGACTGGTTAACGCGTGTGCCATGTCGACAAAAGTGCGGCCAGACCGCATGCTGCTGGGAGACCACCCCGTGGTCGATAAACTTTGGGTATGTCAGACCAGCACTTCGAGCAGGATGAAACCCTGCGCCTGCCGACCATCCAGTTTCGCGTCGTTCTCGATCTGGGCCCCCGGCTCGCCGCGGCCGTCACCCTACCGGCGGAGCTGGCGCACCCCGATCTGTTCGCCGACCGCGACGACGAGGGCGGGGCGCTCAACCTGTCGATCGACTTCGACAGTGGCCAGCTGCACGTGCTGCTCGACGAGGCCGGCCCCAGCTTTCACTACCACGGCACGAACGACCCGTTCGAGAGCCCGTGGCCGGCCGATCAGACCGAAAAATTGCTCGAGTGGGCGCTCATCCTGGTGCAGGAGATCGACGCCCTCGACGAACTGCTCGACTCGATCTTTGAGGCCGCCGAGTGGTTCGAGCAGGGGTTCACACTCTACGTTCCCGAGACTGAACCGACCCAGCTCGAACTGATTGAAGTTGGAATCATCGGCGAGCTGCTGACGCTGCCGTGGCTCGGCTCCGGGCGCGTCGACCACGAGCATGTCGAGGGGGATAACCACCCGATCGCCCTGCTCTGGAACATGAACAACGACGACCCCGACACGCCGATCGCCCGCGCCTGGCTCGATCTGGAGACCGGCGAGCCGCGAACGGCCGCCGAGCCGGGAGTGGACTGGAACGCCGTAGGCATGAGCGAAGACGAGGTTCTGGAGTGGCTCGTCGGCATCTACACCAACCACCATGTGGCCCCGACACCCGAGGCGCAGATCATGCGGGCGGCGCTGGAGCGCATTGGCGGTATCCGCTGATCCGACGTTGATATTGTGTGGCTGGTCATTTTCGGCCCGGCTCACTGACGGTCGGGTTGATGGCGGGCATACGTGTCACACGCAGCCGCGCGTCGCTAGCGAAAGCGTGGCGCCCGGGCCAGCGCGGCGAGCAGGCGTTCCAGGGGACCCTTGCCGAGAAAATAACGCCACAGGCTGGCACCGATGAAGGTGATTAGCAGCATCCCGATCAGCAGCGGCCAGCCGGGATAGTCGATTTCGGCGCTGCCGGCGATAACGGCCAGGGCGAGAATCTGCAGGGTGTAGACAGTCAGTGCCATCTGTCCGGTCGCCCCGACCGGCCAGAGGATCACGCGCAGCGCACGCGCCACAGACCGCCGCCGAACAGCAGTGAGCCAGAGCAACGTTCCAAGGAGTGCGACCGCGACCCCGCCGGAGCCGATCACCTCGGCGATCGATCCGGAATGGGCCGCGGCGTTGACCCCGGGGAGCACGATGGCCGCGCCGTAGCCGGCGACCACCGCTGCTGTTCCGGCGCCGACGAGGGCTACCTGGGTTTTCGCACTGCCCAGATCGGAGCGCGCGATCATGAGCCCGGCCAGCAGAAAGGGCATCCAGATGAGCACCGGGTAGGTGCCATTGAGAAAGAAATAGTCGACCAGGTAGGCGAGCGGCGGCCGGGCGGCATCCACTTCGTCCTGGGCGGCGCCCAGCAACGGTGCGCCGAAGAGAAAGACGACGCCGATCAGGGCTATCAGCCACCGCTGGAGAAAAAGCATCGGAATCAGCAGCAGAAACATGAGGGCGTAGAAGTGCAGGATGACGGCAACGCCGCTCTGCAAGCTAGCCAACACGATGCCGAGCAGAAACAGGAAGAGAGCGCGCACCACGATGCCGGTCACACGCTTGGAACGCTGGCCGCGCGCGAGCGGATGCTGTGACCCGGTCATGATACCGAGCGATACCCCGGCCAGGGTCGCGAACAAAATGGAGGATCGCCCGTCGGCGAGCAGCTCGGCGTCACTCAGGCGCGGGATGGCATGCGCCACGAACATGCCGATGATCGCCAGGCCCCTGGCGATGTCGATGGCGACGACCCGTTCGCTCGCGTCGGCCCTGTTGTGCATGAAAACAGGCTACGGGTTCATCCGGGCAGGTTCGCGCTGGGGTTGGCCGAGGCCGCGGGGCGTCGCGGCACGCTTTCCGGTTCGCGGCGTCCCTTGGTAGGAGTGCCGCGGGCGCTAACGCGTGCCGCTAGCGCTAACGCGTGCCGCTAGCGCTAACGCGTGCCGCGAGCCGATACCGGGAGGGGGTAGACGGCGAGTGGGTGCGGGGCCGCCTGATTGTGACAACACCCAGTCAGAAGGCGGGTCGCCCGCAGACCGGCCTGCGGCAAATGGTAACGTCGCCTAGGTCTAGCAACTGGTTTGACGGTCGACGCCCTTCTGCAAGGAACCTCCATATGCCCCATCGCATGAATCTTTCCAAGAACCTCCCACGCACATTAACGGGGCTGTCAAGCGAAATACTGCAGGATCTGCAACAACTCGCCCGCACCCCGTCTCTGCTCGTGGCCTGCAACTACGGAGGCACACTGTCCCATCACGTTGCCTCGAACGTGCCGTCTGTGCTGTTGGCCGAGTCTGCGACCGCCCTACGCGCCCTCGCCGCCCTGCCCAATACCCATACGGCCGTCATGTCGGGGCGCCCGCTGCGCGACCTGGCCGCGGATTCCCGGCTGCCGCGGGAGGTACACCTGGTCGGGTCGAACGGAGCCGAATTCGACTCGGAATTTTTTGACGCCCCCGAGCCCTCCGATGAGTCCCAGGATTCCGGCATCGCGCTCGACCGGCTGCGCACCCGTCTCGGCGTCAGCGCCGCGTTCTTCGCCGGCGATGCCGCAAGCGACGAAATGGCCATGAACACCTTGCACGGCCCCGACCTCGGTATTCGCATCGGCGACGACGAATCCGTCGCCGCTCACCGCATCAGCGGACCCGAAAAGCTCGCCCAGATTCTGGCCCTGCTGTTCGAGCTGCGCAAGGACTGGCTGTTCGGTCAGCACGTCGTCGCCATTGAACGCCACTCCATGATCGGCGACGGCACCTCGACCGCCCTCGTGACGCCGGAGGCGCGCATCTGTTGGATGACGCATCCGCTGCCCGATTCTGGCTCGTTGTTCGCGAGTATCCTCGGCAGCGAAGAAGCCGGGCACTTCTCGATCGAACCGGTCAAGAAGAGCCGCGTGCTGGGCCAGCGCTACATCGACAACACCATGATCGTTGAAACCCGCTGGGCCGACGTCACCGTCACCGATTACATCGAGCCGTCCCCACTCGGCATCACCAACCTCGTACGCAAGCTCACCGGCACGGGGCTTGCCCGCATAGTGTTCGCGCCGCGGCCCGATTACGCCGTCGCATTCTTCAACATGCACGCGACCGACGGTCTGGTGACTATCACCGGCACCGCCGACCCGATCGTGCTCTCGGCGGCCGGCGTCGAGTTCACGGTCACGACTGACGGCCGCAACGAAACGGCCACCGCCGTCGTCGACCTCTCGCAGGGCGCGATCATGCTCAACCTGCGCTGCGGCGACACCGAGCCGTACACAGCGGATGCCTCCGGCGAAGCGGCGCGGCGCGGCGCGGTTATGAACGACTCGCGTGCCTGGGTCAATTCGTTGTCGCTGCCGAGCGTGAAGCCCTCGCTCGTCGGCCGCTCAGCCCTCGTACTGCGCGCTCTCTGCTACGAACCGACCGGAGCGGTACTCGCCGCTTCCACGACATCGTTGCCCGAGGGAATCGGCGGAACGCGCAACTGGGACTACCGCTACTGCTGGCTGCGCGACGGCTCGATGACGGTCAAGGCGCTCGTCGACCTCGGTTCGACGGCCGAGGCTGATGGATTTCTGCGCTGGCTGGCCGGGGTCGTGGACGACAGTCCCGGCGCGCAGTGGCTGCATCCGCTTTATTCGGTCACCGGATCGTCGCTGTCCACCGAAGCAAGCCTCGAGTCGTTGCCCGGCTATGCCGGATCCCGCCCGGTACGCATCGGGAACGCCGCCGACAATCAGGTGCAGATCGACGTGTTCGGGCCGGTCGCCGAACTCATCGACACCTTGAGTGCCCGGCAGGGAACCCTCTCGGACTTTCAGTGGCACCTGCTCACCGAGATGGTCGACGCCGTCACGAGCCGCTGGCACGAACCCGACCACGGCATCTGGGAGGCCCGGCGCTCGCCGCGACACCACACCTACACGAAGACGATGTGCTGGGTGACCGTGGACCGGGCCATCCGTACCGCGGTGCGGCACGGACGCGACGTGGGGACGGGCTGGATCGAACTTGCCGCCACCATTCGCGAGGAGGTATTGCGCGAAGGCTGGAGTGAGGAAGCCCAGTCGTACACCGTGGCGTACGACAGCCCCGATCTCGATGCTGCCGTGCTGCACATCGGACTGTCTGGCCTGCTCGACGTGACCGACGAGCGCTTCCAGCTGACCGTGAGTGCGGTGGAGCGCGAACTGCGCGTGGGCCCGACGGTGTTCCGCTACCGCTACGACGATGGTCTGCCCGGCCTCGAGGGTGGCTTTCACATTTGCACGACCTGGCTGATCGAGGCCTATGTGCTCACCGGGCGTATCGACGAGGCTGAGGCACTGTTCAATCAGCTCATCTCCCTGGTCGGTCCGACCGGATTGCTGTCCGAGGAATTCGACCCGGCCACCGAAACCCACCTCGGCAACCACCCGCAGGCCTACTCGCACCTCGGTTTCATCCGCTGCGCGCAGCTGCTTGACGAGTACCGCAGGCGGTAAGAGTGTGCGGCTGACTCGCGGAGGGGCGTCCTTTTTCGCGAGTCAGCCGTGAAACGGTCCGTCATCTCGGACACGTGTCCGAAAAGTGTTAGTATTGTGTAATGACTTCGTTGACTGACCCGCGCCTGCAGGCGGTTCAGGTGCAGTCAGATGTTCAGCTTGAGTCGAAGCTCACCCACGATCCTCGGGCGGAGCGCACCAGGCAGCTCATCCTCACGGCGATTCGTGCGCTGAACGCCCAGCCGGGGGCATCCGTCTCGGTCGCCGAGATCGTGCGTCTGGCCGGTATCAGTCGTAGCTCGTTCTATGCGCACTTTGCGAGCCTCGACGTGCTCGCCGCCGAGCTGCTGCAGGCACAGTTCGCCGACATCGGCTCGGCGGGCTTGGATCTGCCGCGGCCGAGGACCGGTGAAAATGCCTCACGCCTCGGCTATGCCCGCCTCGTCGCGCATATGGTTGAAAACTTTCCCCTGTACGCAAGCGTGCTGGAGTTGCCACTCACCCGCAGCGCGCACGACCAGATCATCGAGGCTTACGCCACCCGCATGCTGCAGTCGGTGCTCGTCTTTGACGACGCTGTGAACGCCAAGTTGGTCACCACTTACGTCGCCGGCGGCGCGCTCACCCTGATTGGTGCGTGGATGCGCGGTCACCTCGACGTCTCCGACGACGAACTCGTCGACCAGCTTGTTGCCCTGCTGCCGGGATGGCTGCTCGAACCTGAAACCTTATGCGCAACGCCTGTTCGCGTTGCATCACCCACACAAAACTGAAGGCACATTCTATGAAGATCGAAATCGGCGAAACCCTGGTCTATCCGCACCACGGAGCGGTCACCATCACGGCCCTCGCGACCCGCAACATCAAGGGCGTCGAGAAGCAGTTCATGACTCTCAACGTGCACACGAGCGCGCTGACCATTCAGCTTCCGGTCGACAACGTCGAGCTCGTCGGCGTGCGCGACGTCATCGACGCCGCGGGTGTCAGCGCTGTGTACGAAATTCTGCAGAACGCCTTCACCGAGGAGCCGGGCAACTGGTCACGCCGTTATAAGGCCAACCAGGAGAAAATGGCCAGCGGCAGTGTTTACCGGGTCAGCGAGGTCGTGCGCGACCTGTGGCGTCGCGACCAGGACAAGGGCGTCTCTGCTGGCGAGAAGCGGATGCTCGAAAAGGCTCGTCAGATTCTCGTCTCCGAACTCGCTCTGGCCCAGGGCCTGACCGACCAGGAAGCCGGCGACCTGCTGCTCATCGAAATTCAGAACTACGTCGTCAGTGATGAGCCGGTTGAAATAACCGTTTAGTCGGATTGACCGAACACCCTCGTTCGCCTTGCGAGCGAGGGTGTTCGTGTGTGGTCGGGAGACAGCGTTCCGGGCCCGGGCCTGGAACAGACGAAACGACGCGAAGGAGGGGCCGGGCGTCCCGGAACCCGTCACGGACGCGGGCCGGCGTTGGCTTTGCGGATGCGACGGCCGTCAGCGACGGTCTGCATCTCCTTGAGGGCGGCCTTCTGGCTCTTCCTGGTGCCGCGTGGGGGCAGCTGAATGTTCTGCTCGGCGGTGATGCCCGCCTGCAGCTGGCGGCCACGCTCGAGTTCGGCGTCGAACTCCGCACCAAATAACAAGGCGAGGTTGGTCAGCCACAGCCAGAGCAGAAAGATGATGATTCCAGCGAGTGAACCGTAGGTCTTGGCGTAGTTCGAGAACGTCGCAACGTAGAATCCGAATCCCAGAGACGCGACGACGATCGCAACGAGGGCGACCAATGCTCCAAGGCTCAGCCAGCGAAACTTCGGCTGGCGCACGTTCGGGGTGAAGTAGTACAGCACCGCGATCAGCAACACGACGGTCGCTGCAAGCACCGGCCACTTGGCAATGGACCAGACCAGCTGCACGGTCTGGCCGAGGCCGAGTGCTGCGCCGACTGCATCCGTGATGGGACCGGAAATGGCCACAATCAACACGGCTACGAGCAGCAGGGCGATGCTGATGACGGTGACGAGCAACTGCGTGGGCTTGAGCGTGAGAAATGACCGGCCCTCATCGATTGCGTAGATGCGGTTCATGGCGCGGCTGAAGGCTCCGACATAACCGGATGCCGACCAGAGCGCGACCGCGATGCCCGCCACCAGTGCAAACCCGGCGGATGGTGCGGTGCTGAACTGTTCGATCGGCCCCGAAATGACGTCGAGGGCGTCGCGGGGGGCGACCGAGGCGAGAATCGACAGCAGGGTGTCGGCGGACTGCCGCCCCTGCCCGAACACGCCGAGCAGCGAAACTAGGGCGATGAGCATGGGAAACAGCGACAGCACGGCGTAGTAGGTGAGCGACGCCGCAATGTCGGTGCACTGGTCGGTGCTGAATTCGCTGAGCGTGCGTTTGAAGACGTATTTCCAGGAGGACTTCGTGACCTTGGCCGGCGTATCCGGCTTGCGGTCGTCATCGGGGGCAGGAGCGCCGGTGAGTTTTTGGCTTCGGCCCGTGTCTGCCATGAAAGTCTCCTGCTCGGTTCGAGTGAAGCCGGGGTCGCGGTCGGTCGAACAATCGCGACCCCGGACAGAAAAATCTACTGAGTTCTGACTAAATCCCAGGGTATGGCGCGTGCTTGGTTTCAGCAGATCTCGAACTATTTTTTGAAGACGTCCTTGATGTCTTCACCGACCTTCTTGGCGCTCGCCGCGGTCTGGTCGGCGCGTCCTTCGGCGACCTTGGAGTCGTCGCTGGTGGCCTTGCCCACGGCCTCAGTGGCCTTGCCCTTGAGGTCCTGCGCGGCGTTTTTGATCTTGTCGGCTGCACTCATGGTGTTCTCTCTTTCGTGAGGTGTTTCTGGGGGAGTGTTCGGCGCGGAAGCGCTGAACGTGAGTAGGGGGGATCTCGGTGAGAGGTGTCCTGGAAGATTTAGGGAACGCGCGTGGTGTGACCGGTACGCACCCGGAAGCCTCCGCTGATCTGCAACAGGGCGGGGATGCGCAGGCCGAGGAGTTCATCGAGGGCAAGCAGGGCCTGTTCGACGACGCGCACGACATCGGCCGGGGAGGTACCTCGTCGACAGGTCACCGAGACCTTGAGTACGGCGTCGCGGGACACCCGATAGGTCGAGACGCGGGTCGACAAGAATTCCGGGTGCTCGCCGAGCGCGTGTTGCAGCGCTTGCTCGGCAACCGTCGAATCAACCTGTGTGGTGCCCCAGTCCGAGGTCTGTTCACTGATGAGGTGGCCGGAATGGCCGCGGCCCTGCCGCAGAATGAAGCTGAGCAATAGGCCAACGACGCCCAGCAACAGGGTGAGGACTATGATCCAGACCCAGCTATTTCGCGTGTTGCCGAGCGGCGTAGATTGGAGCCAGTCGGCGACCGTGCCGCCAACCCGGTCAGTAACCGAGGCCCACGCATCCCGCAGTGTGGCTTGCGTTGCGAGCAGGCCGAGCAGAGTGGCCACGGCCAGTAGCGCCAGCCCGGTCACCAGGATAACGCTGCGGTTGAGCGCGCGGTTGGTGTTGTTCACGTTCCGACCTTTCCGCCAACGGCCACGACGACCCGGGTCTGCAGTGTCGGCCGTAGGCGCAGGCCATCGAGCTGGTCGCGTACGGCCTGCTGCACCGAGTCACGCTGCACCGGTTGCCCCGATGTCGGCACGAGGTGCACCGTGGCAAGGCGACGAGAAATACTGACCCGGGTGCTGTCGGGGTTGATGCCGCCCACGCGAGCGGCGCGCCCGGCCAAAGCGGATGCGATTACCTCGTCATCGACGACGGTCACCGTTCGCTCCGAATCGATCAGATGCCGCGCCCTTCGGCCGGGCGTGACCGCGACGACCAACAGGACGATGGCGATAAGAGCGCAGACGAGCGCGCTAGTGGTGAGTAGTGAAGCCGGCACAGTCGAAACGGATGCGACGCCGGTTGCCAGTTCGGTCGGGGTCGCGAGCAGGGCCGGTTGGTCGATCATGAGCAGCACAATTTCGGTGCCGAGCCAAGCGCAGAGCAGAATTGCGACAACGGCCACGGTGATGGCCGCCGCTGACCGAGGTGAATGCAGTTCACGCCGGCTGATGCGCCCGTAAATTGGTGTCATCGGCTCTGAAGACCGATCGGCCGGTGCCGAGTTCATCGCACCCTGCGTTCCTGTTGCACGTCAATGCCGGTCAGCCGCACGGTGACACGGCCGACATCGGTGCCGGTGAGTTCTCCGACGCGTCGAAGAATTTCGTCTTGCGATTGGGCCGACCGGGCCAGAATCGTGCCGCCAGTGCGCGCGATGACGTCGGGGTCGCGGGTGATGCGGGAGAGGGCAACGACGCGGATGGTGGTGCTGATCGTGAGCGCGAGCCGGCCGTGGTCATCGCCGAGTTCCACGCGGACTTGACCGGAGGGAACGCCGAGCGATTCCGCAGTGACCATCGAGACGACTTGGCGCAGCGCCCGGGGCACGATGCGGGTGCGGCCGCGGGGCGGGGGAGGCGTCACGGTCGTGGGCGGAGTACCGTCGTCTGGTGCGTCGCGTACCGCTCCGCCGAGGAACCACTCATTTGCGGTATCGGTCGCCACGCTCACGATGATGACCGCTTTCCCTGAAACACTCCGATCAGTGAACCGAGGTCGAGGCGGCCGTCAACCACGCGGCCGACCAAGGCGCCGACCAGCATGGACAGGGCAACGAACAGAAACGCCCAGAAACCCAGAATCACCCAGGTCAGGGCGAGAATCGCACCGACCAGCATTCCAGCTCGGGTTGCGCCAGTCACCGCAGTGCGGCTTTACTCGGCCCAGCATCGGCATCGGCCTCGTCGCTGGGCAAGTGAATATCGATGATCGTCACGTTGACCTCGGTGACTTCGAGGCCGACGAGGTCTTCAATGGCGCGAATAACGCTCGAGCGGATATCGTCGGCCACCTGCTGTAGCTGTACCGGGTACTCGGCGACGATTGTCACGTCTACGGCCACCTGCGTTTCTCCCACCTCGACCGAGATGCCCTGGCTCACGTCGGTACTGTTCATTGCCTCACGAATGGCGCCGAGGGCACGGGCGGCGCCGCCGCCGAGGGCGTATACACCGGAGACTTCGCGGGCGGCGATGCCGGCCACCTTGGCTACGACGCCGTCGTTGATGACGGTCTTGCCGGTTCCATTGGCCGACTCACCAGCCGGCGGTGGGCTGATCGGGACGCGACTGCGCGGGGACTTGCTCGACGATACGGGGCCGTTGCTGTCGATGAGGTCCATGGAAAAAGCTCCTTCGTATAGGGCCGTCTGGTCTAGCCAGAACGGATTGTTACCAGTAAGACGAAACGTGTGGCATATTCGTCACGCGAAGATGAGAAATATTCTGGAACTGTTTGCCCAAGGAGGGGATGTGTCCGGCAAAGTGCGTGAGCAAGTTGCATCGCCGCTCGATGCGGCCGCCGACCAAATGCTCGCCGACCGCGCTGCCGATGGCGACCTGCGTGCCTTCGAGGTTCTCGTTCGCCGGTACGGCCCACTTATGCGGGTTTACGCGACCCGGGTTCTCGGCTCAAATGACGAAACCGACGACGTGGTGCAGGAATCATTCATCACGGCCTGGCAGCAACTCGGCACTCTCGAAGATGGCAGCGCTGTCAAGAGTTGGCTGATGCGCATCGTTGGCCGTAAGAGTATCGATCGGCTCCGCGCTCGACGCCTGCATGTCAATATCGATGACACGGATGCCTCGGCGCCCGAGTGTCGTGCCCCGCACGTCCTCGCAGAGGTGGAGTCCGAGACCGAAGCGCTCGCGCGGGTACTCGCGGCTCTTCCCGTTGATCAACGGCGCTGCTGGACCCTGCGCGAACTCGCCGAGTACAGCTACGGTGACATTGCCGCCGAGCTGAACCTTTCGCTCTCCACCGTGCGCGGACTGCTGGCTCGCGCTCGCAAGACCTTACTTCGACAGATGGAGGACTGGCGATGACCGAACGGACACCGGCGAACCGACGTTTTTTCGCATTCGACCTCGACAGCACCGACCGGGAACAGGCTGGCCTGAACGGTCATACCATCGAGCAACTCAGCGACTACCTTGATCGCGAACGGATGCCCGCCGACCCGGGCATCGACGATTCGCCCGACTGTGAAATCGCCCTGCGCGGTCTCGAACGACTGCGTCGGGCGCAGCGGTCATTGCTGGAGCGGGACCTCGAACGTGAATCCCGGCGCGACGACAGCTGGGTGTCGCCCATTCTCAACAACATTACGTTGGAGGCCCATGCCGGCCGGGAGATTCCGCTGACCCACCCGTCGCCGATCGCGCGCCTCGTCGTGACGGAGGGAGCCGTGCGTGGCATGCTGCGGGAAACCGGCGATCGCATGCAGAACGTGTTCGTCGGCCGGTGTGTGCTGGTCGGCGACGTCAGCGTGCCCGGCGCGCCGATCTCCATCCGGGTCGATGTGACTGTATTCCCCGATGAGAATATACCGCGGCTAGCCGATCAGCTGCGAGACGCGATGTATGCCACTTTGAGTAAATATACGGAACTGGTCGTGGCGGCCATCGATATCACTGTGAGTGACCTGCATTCGCTGCCCGATGCATCCGCTCACGAACAGGAAAGATGATGACCACGGACGTTTCTTCTTTCGACCAGCTTGACGTATTGGTGCGCCGGGTGTCCGGTGTCGCCGCGCTGTATCCGGCCGGGTCGATGATGGCCACCGCACTCAGCGCCACCCTCGATGCGGTGGCCCATCGAGCGCCCGCAGCGCCGCTCGTGCACATCGAACAGCGAGCTGACGGCGTTCGGGTCACGGCCAGGATCGGCATCGGTGCGGCGGAGTCCTCGAGTGACGTGAGCGGTCGGGTGCACGACGCGATCGCCGCGCACCTCGAGGGCGGTAACCTGCCGGTCGTGCAGATCGTCGTGATCGTGGCCAGCGTGTGGCTGAACGTCTAGCTGACCACGGATAGTCGTGCTGGTCGTGCACGTGAGTGACGACGAGTACTCGCTCGCCGCGGCGCTGCTGCTTGGCAAAGCTGGGTACTGGCGCGAGTGGCACGCTAGACGCCGACCGCCATTTTCACGCCGAGGGCGATCATGACAACGGCGATGAAGGCGTCGAGCACTCGCCAGGAGCTGCGCTTTGCGAATAGGGGCCGCAGCATCCGTGCACCGAAACCGAGCGCGAAGAACCAGACGAAGCTCGCCGTGATTGCCCCCGCGCCCCACCACCAGCGCTCGTTCGTCCCCTGCTGGTTCGCCACCGATCCGAGAAAAATCAGGGTGTCGAGATAGACGTGCGGGTTGAGCCAGGTGAGAGCGATGGTCGTCGCGACGGCGGCCTGGGTGCGCACCGTTGTAGTCGTGGCCGCTACGAGCACGCCGGGGCGGAAGGCGCGCACTGCGGCGAACGCACCGTAGGTGAGCAGAAAGCCGGCGCCGAGCACCTGCACGATGACCAGAACGACCGGGGCGGCTCGAATAAGAGCGCCGATTCCCACGATGCCGGCCAGAATGAGCACGGCATCAGAGACCGAACAGATCAGCACCGCAACGAGCACGGTGCGGTTCCGCCCCGCAATACCGAGCCGCAGGATAAACGCGTTCTGGGCGCCGATCGCGATGATGAGCGCTAGTCCGGTACCAAAACCGAACATGGCGGGCAGAATCGTGTCGGCGAGGTTCATGTCGTGGATAGTTTAGGGGCGTGCTATTCGGGGGCGACGCCGTTGTAGAAATGCTCGAACACCATGCTCGTACGGGTTGACGCCACCGCGGGATTGGCTGAAAGGTTGTCCAGCACGAAATCGCGCACATCGTCGGTGTCCCGGGCCGACAGGTGAATGATGAAGTCCTCGGACCCGCCGAGAAAATATAGCTGCACGACGCGCGGCATCACCCGGATCGAATCGCGAAAGGCCGGGATGTGCGTGCGGGCGCCTGCGCGAATGCTCACGCTGATCAGCGCCTGCAGGCCGAGTCCGATCGCTTTCGGGTCGACCATGGCCGTGAAGCGCGTGATGATTCCGCGGCTGACCAGCGAGCGCACCCGGGAGACGCACGTGGATTCGGCGATACCAGCCGCGCTGGCCAGCCGGCTGTTGGTCGTGCGGGAGTCCGCCTGCAGCGCCGCGACCAGGATGCGATCGATCTCGTCGAGGGTTTCGACCACCCGAATCCTCTTCGTTTCCGTCATCTCGCATCTCCTGACAACCGCATATTTAGTGGAATATTCTTGAAGTCTGGCAGATTCTACGGATTTTACCTAGCCGAAACGAATCAATAGCAGTCTTACCTCTATCACAGCCGATGCGTTCGGCGCTGGCAACCCGAAACGGAGCAGACATGTTGGTCGGCATTCCCACCGAGATCAAGAATAATGAGAACCGCGTGGCGATCACTCCGGCCGGTGTTCACGAACTCACTCGGCGCGGCCACGAGGTCGTCATCGAGAAGGGCGCCGGGCTGGGCTCCAGCATCACCGACGATGCTTTTCGGCTTGCCGGGGCGTTCATCGCTGACACCGCCGCCGAAGTCTGGGCCGGGGCCGACCTGCTCCTGAAGGTCAAGGAGCCCATTGCCAGCGAATACCCATTGATGCGCCCGGGGCAGGTGCTGTTCACCTATCTGCACCTCGCGGCATCCGCTGACTGCACTGAGGCTCTGATCAAGTCTGGCACGACCGCGATTGCCTATGAGACCGTGCAACTTGCCGACCGCAGCCTGCCGCTGCTCTCGCCGATGAGCGAGGTCGCTGGCCGCCTCTCGGTGCAGGTCGGTGCCTACCACCTGATGAGTGCCAACGGCGGTAGCGGAATTCTGCTCGGCGGTGTTCCTGGAACCCCCAAGGCCAAGGTCGTCGTGATCGGCGGCGGCGTGGCCGGCGAGCACGCCGCGGCTAACGCGCTTGGCATGGGCGCCGACGTGACCATCATCGATCTGTCGCTGGCTCGCCTGCGCCAACTCGAGGCCCGTTTCAACGGCGAGATCCAGACGCGCGCGTCGACCCAATACGAGATTGCCGAGCAGGTGCGGGAGGCTGACCTTGTTATCGGCTCCGTGCTCATTCCGGGTGCGCAGGCTCCCAAACTCGTCACCGACGCCATGGTTGCTTCGATGAAGCCCGGCTCCGTGCTCGTGGACATCGCGATCGACCAAGGCGGATGCTTCGAGGGATCGCACGCTACCACGCACGACAATCCCACGTTCTTAGTGCATGACAGCGTCTATTACTGTGTTGCCAACATGCCCGGGGCGGTGCCGGCAACGTCGACGCGCGCACTGACCAACGCCACCCTGCCCTACGTCGTCGCGCTGGCCCAGAAGGGGTGGAAGCAGGCCATCGCCGAAGATTCCGCTCTCGCTCAGGGGCTCAACGTGCACAACGGCCGCATCACCAACGCGCACGTTGCTTCTGCCTTCCACGCCGCCCTGTTGACCGTATCCGACGCGATCGCCTGAGTCGGTCTTAAAGCGGTATTTTTCCAGTCGGCGCCGGCGGGTCAAGACGTCGCGACGATAACCCGGTGCAGTGCGTCGCGCAGGCGAAGCAGGTCGTCCATCGGCAGGTTGAGCGCTTCGACGACCCGCGGCGGGATGGTTTCAGCCACCGCCCGCAGGTTCTGTCCGCGGTCGGTCAGCGTGATATCGAGCGTTCGTTCGTCGGCCTCCCGGCGCTGCCGCCGCACGTAGCCGGTGGCTTCGAGCCGCTTGAGCAAGGGGGAGAGAGTCGCCGGCTCGAGGCGGAGGGTCTGGCCGAGACCCTTGAGCGTGCGCGGGCTCTCGTCCCACAGGGCGAGCATGACCAGATACTGCGGATGAGTAAGCCCGAGTGGCTCCAGAATGGGCCGATACAGGGCTATGACGTTGCGTGAGGCTATGGCCAGGGCGAAGCAGACCTGGTTGTCGAGGGCGAGGGGGTTGTCAAGCGTTGACGATGTCATGGGTGTCCCGTTCCGACCCGTTGTTCTTTATGCCTTTAGTTAGTACACTAACAGTCATGATACACGGCAAGATACCCTTTTCGCTCGGCAAGGGACCCGGCGGCTTCACTGCTTGGCTGAACGGTCGACTGTTTCCCATTCTCGGACCGCCGCCGGTTGGTTTGAGCGGGTCCGATCTGCTCCGCGCACAGCCTGCGCCCGTGCGTGTCTGTCCGGTCTGCGCCCAGCCAATGGACCAGCACGACATCGACCGCAGTGGCGAACGTACCCAGCTCCACTGTCCGGTAGCCCTGCCCTAGCCAGCCGCTACGGGCGGCTGCCGGGCGCAGACGTCCGAACAGGCACCAGTTATTTTCCCAGGTCTAGCCTGGCGCCAATCACGGGAGATCAATGTCCACGACGGCAGACCGCGCTGACGAAAACACGTCACAGCTCGACCTCGCGATCGCCGAGCTGGCTGCAGGAAGCGTGCGGTGGGGGGTGACCCCGCTCGCGGCGCGCGGCGATTTACTGGCGCGCACCGCAACATCCGTTTCTGATGAAGCCGAGCGCTGGGTGGCTGCTGCGGCTCGTGCCAAAGGTCTAGACCCCTCGTCTCCGCTGATCGGCGAAGAATGGCTGACCGGACCCTATGGGGTGCTCACCTCGGTGAATGCGCTCGGCCGCACCCTGCGGGGGCTCGCTTCCGGGCGCAGCCCGCTCGCCGGCCAGAGATTGGGGCGCGCGCCCGGCGGTCGCGTCACGGTTTCCGTATTGCCCCATAATGCGTGGGATGGGCTACTGCTCCACGGATTTCGCGCCCGGGCCTGGCTGCGACCGGGCGTCACCGTGCGGCGGGCGCGTGTATCGGCTGGCTTGGGCCAACTCAGTCCGACAGCGACCGGCGGGGTCGGCCTCGTGCTCGGTGCCGGCAACATCAGCTCGATCGCCCCGCTCGATGTACTGTACGAGCTCGTGGCGCACAATCGGGTTTCAATACTCAAGCTCAACCCCACTTTCGACGGACTACTGCCGATCTATCGGGCCGCTCTCGCCCCGCTCATCGCGCAGGGCCTGCTGCGCATCGTCACCGGCGGCGCCGACGTGGGCGACTACCTAGCCCACCACGTGGGCATCAGCCACGTGCACATCACCGGCAGCGCGGCCACCCACGACGCGATCGTGTTCGGTGGGTGCAAGACTCCCCGCCTCGGTAAACCGATCAGCAGCGAACTCGGCGGAGTATCCCCGATCATCGTGCTGCCCGGCCGATGGAGCCCCAAGGACCTGAGCTACCAGGCCGAACACGTGGCCACCATGCGGCTGCATAACGGCGGCTACAACTGCATCGCCGGGCAGGTGCTCGTGCTGAGCGCCGCCTGGCCGCAGAAGCACGCATTTCTCGCCGCGGTCGCCGCTGCCCTCGCTGCCGCGCCGACACGACCGGCCTGGTACCCCGGCAGCGACGAGCGGATGCGAGCGGCCCGCGCTGCCTACCCGGCCGCGCAGCCGATTCCCGGTGGTCGCCTGCTCGTAGCCGTGGCGAATTCCGCAGCATCTCCTTCCGCAGCATTCCCTTCCACAGCATCCCCTTCCACAGCATCCCCTTCCACAGCATCCCCTTCCACAGAAAATATGCTGACAACGGAATACTTTGCACCCGTGCTCGGCGTCGTCGAATTGCCGGGGGATGACCAGGCCTATCTTGACGCCGCCGTTCGGACCGTTAATCGTGATTTTCTCGGCACTCTCGGTGTGAATATTATCGGGTTGCCGAGTACCATTCGGCGGCTTGGCCCGGTGTTTGAACAGGCCGTTATGCGCCTGCAGTACGGAACCATCGCGATCAACGCCTGGACCGGAGTTGGCTTTCTCTCGGCGGCGGCACCGTGGGGCGCATTCCCGGGGCACACCCTCGATAACGTGCAGAGCGGCATCGGAGTTGTCCACAACGCGCTCCTTCTCGATGAGGTGGAGCGCACCGTGGTGCGCGGTCCGTTCCGCCCGTTTCCGCGCTCGGTCGCCCACGCCGAGTGGGCGCTGCTACCCAAACCGCCGTGGTTCGTGTCGGCGAGAAGCGGCGCGCGCACCGCCCGTCTGCTGACCGAGTTCGCCGCCCATCCCTCCGCGCGCAAACTGCCTCGCATTCTCGTCGCCGCATTTCACGCCTGATCGCATGTAATAGATTGGCTGCACACCCAATGATGCGAGGATCACGATGACTGGCTGGCGACTGCGCGACTTTCACTCCGACGATCTGGACGGCATTTTGCGTCTGTGGGAAGAGATCAAGGCCTCAGACACAGAGCCGGTGTACGGTCTCTCCGAGGTGCTCGCCTCCTGCCAGAAGGATCACGCCGTCGTTGCGGTGCACGGCGAGGAGGTCGTCGGCGCAGCCGTCGGCCGCGCCGCTCACGCGCAGGGCTGGATCGTCTTTTTGGCAACCGCCGAAAGCTGGCAGAGCCAGGGGATCGGCACGGCCATGCTCGCTGCCCTCGAGAGCCGCATGGCCCCGCACGGCATGACCAAACTGTCAGCGCTCATGCCCGAATCAGAGACGAACGTCGATCCCTTTCTCAATCGCGGGTTCGAGGTGAAGAAGAACCTGCGCTACTTCGAGCGGCACATTCCCGTGCAGCGGGAGGAGCTCAAACTGCTCGGTGAGCTGGGCGGACGCGTACTGCCGCGCGACCTGTGGCAGAAGGTCGGCGGTATGGAGCGTGAGAAGGAATTGCTCGAGCGCCGTTTGGTCATGCCCTTGGCCAAACCCGAACTCGCTGAGCAGTACGGTGTATCGCCGCCCAAAGCCGTCGTACTGTTCGGCCCTCCGGGGACCGGCAAGACCACCTTCGCCAAGGCGATCGCCTCCCGCCTGGAGTGGTCGTTCGTCGAGGTCTTCCCTTCCCGCCTCGCCACCGACCCGCAGGGCCTCGCCGGCGCGCTGCGGGAAACCTTTTTGAAAATCGCCGAGCTCGAACATGCGGTCGTGTTCATTGACGAGGTCGAGGAGATCGCCGCCCAGCGTTCCGGCGAACCGCCCTCGGCTATGCAGGGTGTGACCAACGAACTGCTCAAGATCATCCCGGCTTTTCGCGAACAACCCGGTCGCCTGCTGGTCTGTGCGACGAACTTCATTCGCGCGCTCGACTCCGCCTTCCTGCGCCACGGACGCTTCGACTACGTTGTGCCGATCGGGCTGCCGGATGTCGCCGCCCGCCAAGCTATCTGGGAACGTTACATTCCCGAGGCCGTATCGGGAGAGGTCGATCTCGCGATTCTGGTCGAGCAGAGCGACGGGTTCTCCCCGGCCGACGTCGAATACGCCGCCCACCGGGCCTCCCAGCACGCGCTGGAGAAAGCTCTCTATAAAACCGGTGCTGGGCCCGCTATCAACGGCCCCAGCACCGAAGATTATGAGGTCGCAATCTCCGAAACCCGCCGAACCGTGTCCGACGAAGTCGCAGCCGAGTTCCTCGAAGACATCGAGCGCCTCGCCCGGCTGTAGGAGCGACTCTGCTTGAGTGAGAGTTGAGGCCAATCGACGGTCGTTCTCAGTCGTAGAACTAGCGCCGCGTGCGGTGCAATGCGACGGCGACGAGCGCTTGCCAGATGACGAAGGCCTCGACGGCGAGTGAGAGCAGACCGAGCGGTTCCAGCCAGTTTCCGATGTCACCCATGGCCATCGGCATACCAACGGTGCGATTGACGATGAAGCCGATGATGACGGCCGCTGACAGCGTGGCGGCGGCGAGAAAGTCCATTCTCGACCCGACAACCAGTACCCGCTCGACGAGGACGGCCGCGACGAGGATGATCCCGATATAGGCGACCGCCAGATACGGAGTTTCGTCGAATTTACCGGGCAGATCAAGAATGTGGATCGCCCCCACGACGGCGAGCGAAAGTCCGACAGTGACGCGGCGCACAACCAGGCCCTGGTGGATCATGCGCTCGCCCGTGGTCTCCCGGTGCAGCGCGGTGGACTGCACGTGTTTCTCAGTTGATTGCGTGGTGGTCGTGGACATGAATACCTCTCCATGGGGTGTTTCCCTGACCAAATAGTGACAGGTGTTCAGCTTCTCGAGCCGATTCATTGGCAGTGCATAGCGTCCTCCGTGGTTGCGGCCAGAAATAGACCATGTTTCTGAGATTCTCACAGGGAGCGCCAATTGGGTCACCCCGGGCTGACGTTGGCGGGGTAGCGCCGGCCCTCGTGCGAGACATCGGTTGTCAAAGGAATCCGGCCCGGTTAACATCGCAGGGTAAGACGACTCGACATCTGCGCAATTTCTCGATCTCCAGGCAAGGAACCGATTTCGTGATTATTGAGGCCCAAGGCCTGACCAAGACCTACCAGTCCAAGAGCGGGCCGGTGCACGCGCTCGCCGGGCTCGACCTGCAGGTTCCCCGTGGCACGGTCAAAGCCCTGCTCGGCCCGAACGGCGCCGGAAAGACAACCGTCGTGAAGATGCTCACGACCCTGATCAAACCGGATACCGGCACGGCCGTCATCGATGGAATCGACATCATCCGCCACCCGAAATCGGTGCGACGCATCATCGGGGTTTCCGGCCAGTACGCAGCGGTCGACGAGAACCTGACCGGATTCGAAAACCTGGAGATGGTCGGCCGCCTCTACCACCTCGGTGGCACGGCCGCCCGCAAACGGGCTCAGGAACTCATCGACCTGTTCGAGCTGACCGCCGCTGGCAACCGGCCCGTCAAGGGGTTCTCCGGCGGTATGCGGCGGCGCATCGACCTCGCCGGCGCCTTGGTCATCAATCCCAAGATACTCTTTCTCGACGAGCCGACGACCGGACTCGACCCGCGCAGCCGCATCGCCCTGTGGGATGTCATCAAGCGTCTCGTCGCCGACGGCACGACCGTGCTACTGACGACGCAATACCTCGAAGAAGCCGACCAGCTCGCCGATGACATCGTCGTGATCGACGACGGCCGAGTCATTGCCGAGGGCACCTCAGATCAGCTCAAGGCCCAGATCGGCGGGCACCGCGTGGTGGTGGCCCTGGTCGATGCCACCGACGTCGGGACTGCCTGCGAGATCCTGGCCCGCCACGGCTCGGGCGAGCCCTCGGTGTCGACCGACGGCCGCGGAGTCGAGGTTGCCGTCACAGACGGCCCGACTGCGCTGCAGAACATGCTCTCCGACCTCCGTGCGGCGCAGGTCAACCTGCACGATGCCGGCATGCGCCGCCCCACCCTCGATGACGTATTCCTCAAGCTGACCGGGCACAAAGCCGACCTCACCGTTACCGACAACGACACGGATGCCGGCGGCCCCAAGCTGTCGAAGCGAGCGCAGGCCAAGCGCGTGCAGAAACGCGCGGCGGATGCCGACGCCACCGATTTGGAGAAGGTGACATGAGTCCCCGACACTCCGCCGTGAGGCCTGAGCCCGTCACACCTGAGCCGTTACGGTCTGAGCCCGCCGAAAAAGAGCCGGCCCGCGAGCGAAATGAATCTCGAGTGGGCACACTGCCCCCGCTGCCCGCCTGGAATCCGCTTTCTCTCTGGTACTCCGACGGCTGGACGGTGACTAAGCGCAACCTCATCAAGATCAAGCGTTCGCCCGACATGCTCGTCTTCGCGGTGATCCAGCCGATCATGTTCGTGCTGTTGTTCAGCCAGGTGTACGGCGGAGCGATCGCGGTCCAAGGCAGCGACTACACGCAGTTTCTCATGGCAGGCATTTTCGCGCAGACAGTCGTGTTCGGGGCGACGTTCTCCGGCGCGGCCATGGCACTCGATCTCAAGGAAGGAATCATCGACCGCTTTCGGAGCTTGCCGATGAACGCATCCGCTGTGCTCATCGGTCGAACGAATGGCGACCTCGCGCTGAACACCATCTCTATGATCATCATGATGGCGACCGGCCTCGCGGTTGGTTGGCGGGTCAACACCTCGGCGCCTGAATTCCTGGCGGGAGTCGGCTTGTTGTTGCTGTTCGGTTACGCCTTCAGCTGGGTGATGGCGCTGCTCGGTATGAGCGTGAAAAGCCCGGAGGTCATCAACAATGCGTCGTTCCTCATCCTCTTTCCGCTGACCTTCGTGTCGAACGCGTTCGTGCCGAGCGAGACCCTGCCGACGCCGCTGCGTGTTTTTGCCGAGTGGAACCCGGTGTCGTCGCTCGTGCAGGCCGTGCGGCAGTTGTTCGGCAACCTGGGCACCGCGCCGGTGCCTGATATCTGGACCATGCAAAACCCTGTCCTGACCGTACTCATCGGCATCACCGTGATGTTGCTGGTCTTCGTGCCGCTGTGTATTCGCAAGTTCGCCTCGATCAGCTCCCGCTGATCGATTGATGTTCCGACTGAAGGAGTCACTCATGTCCCAGACCGAGCACAACGTCGGAATCGTTGCCGGCTTCAGCGGATTCGCGGTTACCGACCTCGATGCTGCGCGCACCTTCTACGCCGAAACCCTCGGCCTTGAGGTCACGGTCGAGGAGATGGGGATGCTGAACATCGCCCTTCCCGGCGGCGCACCGGTCATCGTCTACCCGAAGCCGGATTTCGTGCCGGCCACGTATACGATTCTCAATTTCGCGGTCGTCAACCTCAATGCGACCGTCGACGAACTCACCGAGCGCGGTGTGGAGTTTTTGCGCTACGACGGTTTCGAGCAGAATGACAAAGGCATCGCGGCCGGCACCGGAGCGGGCCCGGATATCGCCTGGTTCACCGACCCCGCCGGCAATATTTTGTCGGTGCTCCAGAACGCGTAGTTTCTTAGTGCCCGCGGCCTTTGCCCTTGTTGGGGTTCTTGGTCGGCCGGGTGCGGCCGGGGGCGCTCTCGGTTCTCTTGCGCACAGCAGGTTTCGCTTTTGCGGCGGCAACCCGAATGGCCTTCGCTGCGGCCTTGGCTTTATCGGTCTTCTTCGGTTTGCGCGGTGGCTTTTGCGGGCGGCCATCGCTTGCAACTTCGGGCTGCTCCCCATCTGCGGTCGCGGCGGCATCGGCGGCAGTGGGCGGGCCGGCATCCGTTCGTGAACTCGCCTTGGAGCGCCCGCGCACGATGCCGATGAACTCTTCGATGTCGTCGGTGGTCTCCCGGGTGATCCAGGCGAAGGCGATCTGAGTGTCGGCCACGTCGGTGACCGGGCGGGAGATGACGTCTTTGCGGCCGTACAGCCGGGCGATCGAGTGCGGCACGATGATGATGCCGACGCCGGCAGCGACCTGCTCCATGGTCTCGTCGAGGTCGCGCATCAACGGCAGGAGTCGACGGCTGCCGTCGCGCACCTCCGCGGCAATGTCGCGCCACTCGGGCACGTCATCGGGGTTCTGCAGCAGGTGTTCGTCGGCCAGATCAGCCAGCAGTACGGTCTCGGCCTGCTCGATGACGTGATCCTTCGACGCGACCACGACGGGAATCTCGTTGTACAGGTTGATGACGCTCAGATTGGTGTCATCGATCGGGAGTCGTACGAGGCTGACTTCGGCCCGACCGTCGTGCAGCACTGAAACCTGCTCAGCGGCCTCGGTGCGAAACACTGTGAGTGGCACGTCGGGGCGGCGGTCGCCCCAGATGCGGGTCCATTTGGTGGGGGTGACACCGGCGACGAAGGCGATGGAAAAGCTCACCGGCATCCTTTCTCAAAACTTGCGGCCGCGCATTTACCAGCAGCGTACGATTTGCCCAAACGAGCGCCCTCTCAGGCTATACGCTTGAGCAATGAGTTCCGAAAAGAAGCCCCAGACCATGAAGCCCGCCACGGCGGCCCAGAAACTCGGGATTCTGCTCGACGCGGCACCGGCTGGGTTCCAGACCGAATTCGTCAGCCGCACCGAGTTGGCCGAGCTCATGGTGAACCCGCCCGAGTGGTTGGTCGAGTTGCGCGCCAACGGTCCGCACCCGCGCCAGGTTGTCGCCGCCAAGCTTGGCGTTTCCATCTCCGGGCTGGCCCGCAGCGAGATCACCGACCCGCTGAGCACTGCTGAGATCGCCGCCCTGCTCCAGCAGCCGCCGGCCTGGCTCGTGCTGGAACGTTCTACCCAGGCCGGCGTGCGCGCCGACCAGATCGCAGTGAAAGACCGCGACGCCCAGCGCGCGGCCAAGAAGGCGCATGTCGAGCGCCAGGCCGCCCAGGAGCAGGCCAAGCGCGACCGCTAGCAATTTTGCCCCGTGGTTCGATCGCGCTGACCTGAGTCCTGTCCTGAGCGCTCCTAGGCCATCGGTTCAGCCGCACTTTGACCGTACTGGGCGCGCAGAAAGTTGACGACGTCGTCGAGTTCGGCCTGAGAGATCGAGTGGGGAAGTCCGTCATAGATGCGCTCAGTGAGCGTGCTGTGCCCGGGCAACCAGGCCTGGGTGCGCTCTACCGCGCTGGCCGGAATGACACCGTCGGCGGTTCCGCGCCCCCAGAACACCGGAACCGGCTGATCCGCCAGTATGGTGTCACCGGGTTTTGAGGCGGTCGCGACGAACCCGGAGAGATTCACCGCGAAGCTGAACCGATTGGGCGAGGCGCGCAGCAGCTCGAGCGCCATGGCGCCGCCCTGCGAGAATCCGAGCAGGCCGACGGACGGATGCTGCTGCGGCAGGGCATCGAGCCAGTCGAGCACCGCGGCGACGGCCGCGTCCACCGTCGCGGTGTCGGGATTGCCCGGGTCAGTGATGGGAAACCACGCCCATCCCGCCCCGACCGGCAGGGGCGCGCGCAGCGCCGCGATCACCGGTTCGAGCGGCAAATGTGGAGCGAACGAGAACAGATCGCCCTCGTTCGAACCATAGCCGTGCATGATGATCAGCAGCGGTCGATCGGCCTGGTCGGCGTCGTTCGTCGACCAGAGTACGGCAGCAGTGTCGATGGGGGTGCTGGTGGTCATGGGGTCCTCCCCGGTACGCGCGACGCGGGGGCGCCGCGCACCCCATACTTCCATTGCTTGGCGCGCTTCTCGCACCGAGCAGCGCCGCGCGTGCGCGCGCGGTGGCCACGTAAGACAGAATGGCACTATGAGCGTGCGAACCCCTGACCCAGACCCGGACTGGACGCCAAAGCCCCCCGCGGGAGCCCCGAACACGAATCCGGGCTGGCTGAAAGACGTCGAGCTCGCCGAGATTCGCCGGCGGCTGCCGATTCTCTACATCGAGGCCGTGCCCGTTCGGGTGGATGGCCTCGGCCAGGTTGTGGAGGTGGGCGTGCTGTTGCGCGCCCGACCGACCGGCGAAATGACCCGGACCCTGGTCTCCGGCCGCGTGCTGTACGGCGAAACTCTCAGGGACGCACTGTTTCGTCACCTCGAAAAAGACCTCGGTCCGATGGCTTTTCCGCAGCTGCCGACCAGCCCCGTGCCGTTCACCGTCGCCGAATACTTTCCCATGCCTGGCATCACCGCCTACACGGATGACCGCCAGCACGCCGTCTCGCTGGCCTATGTCGTTCCCGTCAGCGGTACCTGCGACCCCCGGCAGGACGCGCTCGAGATCACCTGGATGACGCCGGCCGAGGCCGCATCCCCGGGCGTATCAGCCGAAATGGAGGGCGGCCGCGGCACCCTGCTGCGCGCAGCCCTCGCCTCGGTCGGCCAGCTGTACTGACGCGCTCGGCGTGTCACGGCCCGGCCGCTACCTGGACAGCGCCAGCGCCGAACCGAGGCCGAGCGTGTCGAGGAACAGATGTACGTAGCGGTCGACGTCGACGTCGAGGGCAACTTCAGCGGCTTCCCACTCGCCGACCAGGCCGTGCACGATGTCCTCGCCCGGATGCGTACGCTTGTCCACGATCGTCTGGCCGCGGCCGTAACCGGACAGCTGCACCCGTAAGGGCAGCATCGCCGTCTCCAACGCGCCCGGGTCGACCAGGGCACAGAGGGCGCCGGCATCGCCGATCAGGCCGGAATAGTCGGCGTTGCGGCCCGAACCGAGCGCGATCCGGTTGTCGAGGAGCTGACCGACAACGTGGGCGAGGTCGGAGTCGCTGTGCATGAGTGCAGTGGTGACGTGCTCCGGAATCGCAACCTGGTTGAACACGTCGAGTCCGTACATAAAGGTGGGCACGCCGGAATCAAGCACGATGGCCGCGGCTTCCGGGTCATGCCACACGTTGAATTCAGCGACGGCGGTGGCGTTGCCGACCGTGGTAGATCCGCCCATGAAGACGATGCGCTCGATCTTGCTGACCACATCGGGGTATTGGCGCAGCAACAGCGCCAGGTTGGTTTGCGGGGCCAGTCCAACCAGGGTGACCGGGTGCGGGCTGGCCACAATCAGCTTGCGCATGAGCTCGACCGAACTGATCGGCTCTGCGCGTCGGTCGGTCGGCGGAAGCTGCAGGGTACCGAGGCCACCTTCGCCGTGCACGTGCGCGGCTGATCGGGCTGGCTCGAGCAAAGGACGCCGGGCGCCGGCAGCGACAGGAATATACGGGGCATCCGCGACATCGAGAATACGCAGGGTGTTCTCGACCACGCGCTCGAGCGAGGCATTGCCGGCCACGCAACTAATGCCGAGCACGTTGATGCCCGGGTGAGCGAGCGCGAACAGAATGGCCAGGGCGTCGTCGACCCCGGTGTCAACGTCGAGGATGACGGGGATCGCCCTGGGGGCCGCGGAATTAGTCATCCGCTCACCCTATTACTTTGAATATGCCCCCAAATCACATCAGTGGTTTTTGGGCCGTGATCGAGCGCTGGCGAACGAAGTTCGCACGGGTGAGCGGGCCCCTATCGAACCAGGCGCACCTCGTGCAGTCTCTCGCCGAGCACCTCTTCGTTGCGCTCGAGACCATCCGCGAGGTAGCCATTTCGGGCGTAGAAAGCGTGGGCCCGGGGGTTGTCTGCGGCTACCCACAACGACGACGGACCCGGGTCGACGACGGAATCGAAGAGCTGCTGGCCAACGCCTAAACCGTGATTGGCCTCGAGCAGGTACATGAAGAACAACTCGTTCGGGGTGGGATGGTCACCGTCGCGCGTCGGCCCGCTGCCGGCGAAGCCCACAATCTCGCCATCGACGAGCACGACATGCTGGCGGTACTGCGCACCCTGGGCCGTGAAGCGGCCCCAGAGGGCGGCCAGACGCTGTGGCCGCAGCTGCGACAGGGCGGCCTGGCTGAGCAGGTGATCGTAGGTTTCATGCCAGCAGGCGGCGTGAACGCGGCCCAGGCTTTCGGCATCTGTTTCACTGACGGGTCGAACGACAACTGTGGTGTTCATGCTTCGACACTAACCGTGTTTGGGAGTGTGTCGTGACGCTCGGATACCGCAAACGGGCCGATCTCGAAAAGAGACCGACCCGTTTTCACTGTTGTTTCAAGCGGATGCTGCGGGATGAGCCCGTGAAGACTAGCCCTGCGAGCGACGCGGAGCCGAACGACCGGCCCCACCCGAGCCCGGTCCGCGAACGAGTCCGCCGACCTGGAGGCTGCCGACGCGCGCTCCGCCGGAACGACCAGCGGCCGAACCGGAACGAGGTGCGCTGGCCGCGCCAGCCGGACGGCCGGATCGCTCGCGACGAGCGCCGCCGGCCGAGGCCGTGTCGCCGCCACGGCCACGGCCGCCGTCGGTGCGCTCGGTGCGCTCGGTGCGGGCACCGTCGCGATTTGCCCCGGAGCGGCTGGCACCGGCATCGCGGCCGCCACGGCTGGAATCACCTTCACGGCTGGGGCGAGCACTGCGCTCGCCCTGGGCACGGCCGCCTTGCGAGCGGCCGCCCTGCGAGCGCCCACCCTGCGACTGGCGCTGCTGCTGCGGTGCCTCGACACGGGGAAGCGGCTTGACGTAGGCGGCGACGTCGCCGACGAGGGCGTCAACGGCGGGAGAGGAGGAGTCCACGCGCTGCGGGGTCACCTTGATGGCGGCCTTGCGCAGCAGGGCGTCGGTGTCGCGCTTCTGCTCGGGCAGCACCACGGTAACGACGTCACCGGCGCTGCCGGCACGGGCGGTACGGCCCGAACGGTGCAGGTAGGCCTTGTGCTCGGCCGGCGGGTCAACGTGGATCACGAGTTCGATGTCGTCGACGTGCACGCCGCGAGCGGCGACATCGGTTGCGACGAGAACCTTGACCGTGCCGGCGCTGAACGCGGCGAGGTTGCGGTCACGGGCCACCTGCGAGAGGTTTCCGTGCAGGTCGACGGAGGGAATGCCCGCGTCGGTGAGGCTTTTGGCGAGCTTCTTGGCCTGGTGCTTGGTGCGCATGAAGAGGATGCGACGGCCCGAGCCGCTCGCCAGCTTCTGCACGAGCTCTTTCTTGGCGTCGACGCCGGACACCTCGAACACGTGGTGGGTCATGGCCGAGACGTGGCTCGTCACCTCGTCGACCGAGTGCATCACCGGGTCGTGCAGAAAACGCTTGACGATCTTGTCTACGCCGTTGTCGAGGGTGGCGGAGAACAGCATGCGCTGGCCGGTACCGGGGGTCTTATCGAGGATGCGGGTGACGACGGGCAGAAAGCCGAGGTCGGCCATGTGGTCGGCCTCGTCGAGCACGGTGATCTCGATGGTGTCGAGGTTGACGAAGCCCTGCTTCATGAGGTCTTCGAGCCGGCCGGGGCAGGCTACGACGATATCGACACCGGCCTTGAGAGCGGCGACCTGACGGCCCTGCGAGACGCCACCGAAGATGGTGGTGGTGTTGAGGCCATAGGCCTCAGCAAGGGGGGTGATCGCGTTGGTGATCTGAGTGGCGAGCTCGCGGGTCGGCGCGAGGATCAGGCCGAGCGGGCGGCCCGGGCGACGCTTGCCGCCGGCGAGGTTGCCGCCGAGGCGCGAGACCATCGGGATGGAGAAGGCCAGGGTCTTGCCCGAGCCGGTCTTGCCCCGGCCGAGCACGTCGCGGCCGTTCAAGGTGTCAGGAAGAGTATCGACCTGAATCGGGAAGGCGGTGTCGATTCCCTGGGAAGAGAGAACCTTGACCAGGGGAGCAGGCACGCCGAGCGTGCCAAAGGTTGTAGACAAAATGGTGCCTTTCAGGGCATCAGTCTCCTCGCCCGTTCGCTTTATCGCGCAGCGATAAGCAAACCAGGAGGATTCACATGGCGAAGGTGCCGAAGGGCACATCCGTTCGCCGTAAGAATGTTTCATTCGAAAAATCAGGTCAGCCTTGGTGGGCCGCCGGATAAAGAAGAGGGCGTTCTACGACGCAGCAAGCGCAACTACGCACTCGCAAGTACTCCTACTCTAGCGGATGCTGTCAAATCGGCGGCAGAGCCCTAGAAATGGTCGCCGTGGTAGAGCTCGCCGACAGGCACCTCGACGTCGATAATGTTGCCGCCCTGCGGCAGTGGGCAGGCCCACATCGGGTCGTACGCGCAGGAAGGGTTATAGGCGAAGTTGAAGTCGAGGATGAGGCTGTCGTCGCCCGTGCCCGGACCGAGGTCGGCGCCCTTGATGGTGTCGAGAAGGTAGCGTCCACCGCCATAGGTCCCGTCGCTTTTGCCAGCGAGGGCGTCTTTGAGCGGCAGGAACAAGCCGCCGCCGTAACTCGCCAGTCGCCACACGTCGAGCGAACCGAGGTAGGGCAGTCGCACGGTGCCGACCAGATCGAATGGCACCGTGCCGTCAGTTCCCGTTTCCACGTTCATGCGATGCGGCTGTTCGGCCCGGTGTACCTCTACCTCGAAGCGCCAGTCGGGGTCATAGGCGGCAATCGGCAGTCCGGTGAATGCCGCGCGGGCGTCGCGCAACAACGGTGACGACGGATGCCCGGCGAACAGTTCGTCTCGCCCGGAACGCCACAGTTCGTGCCCGCTCGCCGGGCTGGTCGCGCTCAGCTGACGCACCCCCGCGTACAGTCCGGTCACGAGGCGACGCCAGTCGGCGATCTGTAGGGCAGCGAGGGAAGAGCTCATGTGGCTACGCTACCGCCGAGGGCATGATTCACACGAAGCGATCTGCTACGACTCGGTGTTCTCAGCCTTCTCGGTGTTCTCAGCCTTCTCGGCGTTCTCGGCGTTCTCGGCATCCTCAGTTGGGGTCACCCGTTGCGCCGAAGGCACGAAGTCCGGGTCGTCGATGCCGATGTCGTACTGCCAGTTGGGCGCGAGATGCTTCAGGCGCAGCATCCGCCACTGCCAGAACGCCCAGAAGGTCGGCCAGAGCGCGATCGTCGCCGGGCGTCCGTGAAAAATGAGCTGGTCGCGGTACAGCGTTTTGCCGGTGCCGGCCGGGTCAGGGGCGATCGCCATGCGGTGGTCCCAGAGCGTGACCGCACTCAGTGCGCCCGACACACCACGACCGGTATCGCGCAGAATTCGCACCCCATCGGCACGGTGCGTCGAATTGGCCAGCCGAATGACCTGGGTGCCCATCGGCACCAGACCGAGCATGGAGAATTCGGCGGGGTGTTCGCCCGGCTCCCAGCGGGTGGGAAAACCGTCGGCTTCGAGCGACTCCACCGCCATGAACGGGCTACTCACCTCACGGAAGACGGCCGGGCTGTGGATGGCGTGCCAGGCGGCATCCGGTGGGCAGTCGAGGATCTCTTTGAGCAGTACGCGCATTGACCCAGTTTGGTCTGAGCGTGGCGTGCGGCACAACTAAATGCAGTACAAATGACAGGTGGCAATTCGGTTCTGGCTCGGCGTTGTACACCGCGAGCACGTGCTGCGCGGGGTCGATTTGGGCATCGCCCGCGCCAACCGCGGTGCCGGAGACCTCCTCAAGCAAATGGGGGAAGCCGATGGCATCGTCTACTACTCGCCGAAGACCGCGATCGAGGGCGACCCGCTCAGGGAGTTCACCGCGATCGGCCGCATAGCGGATGCCCACGCCTATCAGGTGGGCGACCCGGGTAACTCGTGGCGACCCTGGCGACGCCGGGCCGACTACGACCTGGATGCCTGGCCCGCGAGCATCCGCCCGCTGCTGTCGGTGCTGCAACTGACCCAGGGCAATCCCAACTGGGGGTTCCAACTGCGGCGCGGCGTGCTTGAAATCTCGCGGCACGACTTCGAGATGATCCGGCAGCAGATGCGGCGGCCCTCTGCCGACGACCGGTAGGGCGTTTGGTCAGTATTTTTTTATTAGACTCAAGCGCATGAATGGCGATCTCTGGTGGGTACCCTCGGTCATCGTTGTCGGCCTCGTGGTAGCCGGGGTCTGGGCGCTGGTGGCAGCCTCGCGCCGGCGCACGCGAACCCGGCTCGGGCAGGTGAACGCGGCCGCCACCGAGCTGGAGCGCAGCGCTTCGAGCAGCCTGGTCCGCGCCGACGACCTTGTGCAGGACGCCAGTGACGAACTCAGTTTCGCCATCGCCCAGTTCGGTGAATCCGCGACGCAGGAGTTTGCGGCGGCGCTCACGACGTCCAAGCGCCAGCTCAGCGACGCCTTCGCGCTGCAGCAGAAGCTCGACGACGCTGTGCCGGATACCGCTCTAGAACGCACCCGCTGGAACCAGCAGATTGTTCAATTCGCCGATGAGGCGACCGCCCGACTGAGTAACCAGGCCCGCAATTTCACCGCCAAACGCGGCGTTGAACGTAATGCCCCGCAGCAGATGGATGAACTGCGCCGACGCCTCGACCGAATGTCCGATCGGGTTGCCGGCGGCGCGAACACCCTGGCCCGACTGGGCTTGAGCTATTCCGCGGCGGCGCTCGCACCGATCAGCGGCAACGTCGGTCGGGCCGGTACCGCTCTCGACGGGGCGCGGGCGAGTGCCGATGCCGCGGTTACCCGCCTCGAAGCAGCGTCGTCCGAACCGGTGGGGGAGCAATTGCAGGCTGCAGAGCACGCCCTATTTCAGGCAACACAACTGCTCGATGCGATCGAAACCGGCGAAGACCAGCTTCATCGCGGCTTCGCCAACCTGCAACAGGCACTGGATGCTGCCAGCTTGGAACTCGCCGAAGCCCGCGCACTGCGCGACAATCACGAGGAATCCGACACGAGCGCGTCACTCAATCACGTCATCACCGACGCCGCAGCGGTCCAGGCATCGCTCCGCGATCCCGTTCGGCTAAGCGACCCGGCCGCAGATCTCTTGACCCTTGAGACGGCGATGAACGGGCTGGACAGCATCCGCTCGGAGGCGCGCAACCGCCAGCTGCGCCTCGACAACGCCCGAACGGCCCTGGCCGGCGCGCTGCTCACGGTGCGCAGCCAGATCACGCTCACCCGAGATTTCGTGGCTGCCAATCGGGGTCGGGTGCAAGCCGCCGGGCGCACCCGCCTCGCCGAAGCCGAGCGGCAGCTCGCGCTCGCCGTGGCCGAGAGCGACCCGGTGACGGCGCTCGATACCGCGCGTCGAGCGATGACGCACGCAACGGACGCCGACGCCCTGGCCCGCTACGACGTGCACTGACCCGCGGTCGCCGAACGTGGGTCAGCGCGAACGTCGGTCAGCGCGAACGTGGGTCAGCACGAACGTCGGTCAGTACGAACGTGGGTCAGCGCGAACGTCGGTTAGCGCGGCGGCGGCAGCCCTGGCCCGGCGGAGGCCGCAGCCCGACGCCGGATGGCCGGTGTGATTTCGCGCCGCAGCCAGCTGATGGCGTGGGCCTGGTCGAAACGGCGCGCGCACAGGCCACAAGCGAGGGGCCGGGTGGGCTGCCGATACCGAAAGTGAGTGTGGCCGGCCGGGCAGGTGCCCACCCACGGGGCGAGCTCATTGGCGATCTCGCCGTCGTGGGTGCGCTTGCCGTCGTAGCCGAGGTCGAGTGCCATTTTCTTCCAGCGGGGTCCGTGCCCGGCGCGCGGCCCGGCCAGGGCATGCGCGACCTCGTGCAACAGGATCTGGTGCACGTCGTCGTCGGCATACCGGGAGGCGAGGTAACGCGAGACAGTGATGTGCTTCGAACTGAAATTGCATAGGCCTGCCCGCTTCTTGGCATTGTCGAAGCCGAAGGTCCAACCGGGGTCGAGGTGCGCCGCGATGAGCGCGTCGGCCCACCGGCGCACCTGCGTGAGATCGGCCATCAGGGTGCCTGCGTTCTCGCGCCGCAAGAGGGCGTTTGGGCGAGATGTGTCGTGTGGATCATCAGGGACCGACCACTACCTGAAAGAGCCGGTCGTCGCCGGCCGCCGGGGAGCCGCGGCCATCCGTGTTATTACTCACAAACCACAGTGTGCCAGCAGGGCCCGACACCACGTCGCGCAACCGGCCATAGTCCTGCACAAACCACTCGGTGGGTTCGGTTGTGGAGGACGGGCCGGTGATGGGGATGCTCCAAAGTCGTTGACCGCGCAGGCTCGCCATGAAGATGGTGTCGTTCACGATGGTGATACCGCTCGGGCTGGCCTGGTCGGTCGACCACTGCTGTTGAGGATCGATATAGGCCTCGTCACCGGCTTGGCCTTCGACCAGCGGCCAGCCGAAGTTGCCGCCGGGAACGATGCGGTTGAGCTCGTCCCAGGTGTTCTGGCCAAACTCGCTCGCCCAGAGCTGCCCGCGTGAGTCCCAGGCGAGCCCCTGCGGATTCCGGTGCCCGAACGAGTACACCACGGTGCTGAAGGGGTTGTCCTCCGGTACGCCGCCGGTCGGTGTCAGGCGCAGAATCTTACCGCCGAGCGAACCCAGGTCCTGGGCGTTGGCCGGGTCTCCGGCGTCTCCGGCGGTCGCGTAGAGCAGGCCGTCCGGCCCGAACGCGATCCGACCACCATTGTGATTTCCGGCCCGCGGGATCGAATCGAGCACGAGGGTGGGCGCCCCGAGGGTGTGGCTGCCCGGCGAGCCGGCCAGCGGCATCCGCTCGATGCGGTTGTCGGTTGCGGTCGAAAAATAGGCGTAGACCCAGCCGGCGCCGCCGGGAGCCGCTTCGTCGGCCAGAAAAGCCAGGCCGAGCAGCCCGCCCTCACCATTGGGCTGTGCGGCTTCGATCGTGCCAGCTACGCGCAGGCTGCCACCGGGAAGTAACTCGCGCACCCGGGTCGTGTCGCGTTCGCTGATGAGGGTGGCGCCGCCGGGCAGTCGCAGAATCGACCACGGAGCCTGAAGCCCCGAGGCGATCACGACCGGTTCTGCGACCGGATGCACCGGCGTCAGGTCCGCGGTCCCGGTCGCGCCGGGCGCGGAGGGGGCTGGTGTCGACGTTCTCGGTGTGGCGCGCGGCGCCTCCGCGCTGCACGCGGCCAGCGCCAGAACCAGCAGGGCAGCCGACACTGTGGCAGCCGCTCGCTGAAACGTATGAAAAGTCACCGTTCACCTCGCCTTCGTGGTGAACACAGCATGCCGTAGAACGCGCCCGACGGCCAGTACCCCGCCACGACGCACCGTAACTCCTGCAATTTGCGGCGCCGCTCCCCGGGCGCCGCAAGATTGTGCGGGTGGTTGAGTTGCAGGCATCGAATTGCAGGAGTTATGCGGGAAGGGAATTGGACCCGCGGGCCGCGATGTGCGACTCCACTACTGCAACGGCGAGCAGTGAGCTGTCGAGTTCGTCGGCGTCTGCGCCGTCTTTCTCGCGCAGAAAAACGGCCGCGGTGAAGTCCGCAAGCGCGCCGTCGAGGTTGCCCTGGTCGAAGTACACCTTGCCGCGGTGCTGCCGGGCGTAGGCGGCCAGCCTGGTCCACTCGTGCACCTCAGAGTCGAGGATGCAATGGGTCAGTTCGCTCGCGGCCTCGTCGAGCTTGCCCTGAAACTGCAAAACCTGGGCACGACGGATGCGACTGGCCACCGCCTGCTCCCGGTTGCCGGTGAAGCGGGACTGGCGCAGCGCCTCGTTCGCAATTTCCCAGGCTTCGTCGAGCCGACCGACCAGACGCAGCAGGGCGACCTTCTCGTTGAGGGCGGCCAGACTCCGCAGGTTGCCGAGCTCGACGAGCCGCTCGCCGGCGGCCAGCAGGTCAACTTTTTCGCGCAGAGTGATGGGGTCGTAACCGATGATGAAACTCAGGGTGTGTTCCTGTAATGACGAGGGCGGCCGGGGCCGCGCGGGATAAACGGGTGCCCCCAGAATACCGCCGCCAATGTGAATCCGGTCGCAGGTCAGTGCCCAATCTGAAACACCGTGCGGCCCGGTAACGGCGACTGCGTCGACGTCTCGTCGGTCGCCACGAGCGACCCGGCCATGAACTGCTTCAGCTCGGTGCCCTCGATCACCTTGGCCGGGTGCGGTCCGTTCGCAAGCAGCCGGGGAATCCAGTTGAGGTCGATCGGGGTGTGCGCGGCGATGAATACGATGTTGCCGAAGCGGCGGCCCTTGAGCACCTGCGTCTCGGCGAATCCGATCACGTGCGGAAACACCGCCGAGAGGGTTGCGGCCTGGCCACGAGCGAACGCGAGGCCGGGGCCATCCGCTACGTTGACGGCGAGCACGCCGCGCGGCGACAACAGCGGAGCGGCGAGAGCGAAGAATTCGCGGCTCGTGACGTGTTTCGGGGTGCGCGCGCCCGAGAAGATATCCACCACGACAAGGTCGACGGCTCCCTGGAGTCCGGCCGGCAGCTTGCCGAGCACCTCGCGGGCATCGCCGTGGCGCACGCGCAGCTGGGCGCGCTTGTCCCACGGCAAAACCTCCCGCACGAGGTCGATCAGGTCGCTCTCGATCTCGACGACCTGCTGGCGGGAGCCCGGCCGGGTCGCCTCCACATAGCGCGGCAGGGTCAGCGCGCCCGCTCCGAGGTGCACGGCGGTGATTGGCTCGTGAGGTTCCCCGAGCAGGTCGATGACGTGCCCGATGCGCTGGATGTACTCGAAGAACAGCTCATCGGGGTGGTCGATGTTCACGTGCGACTGCGGCGTGCCGTCGACCACGAGCTGAAAGCTGCCGGGAGTGAACCGGTCGGGTTCGATCACCGCCGTGTGCCCGCTCAACTTCAAGACGACAGCCGGATGCTCGTCGGATGCCTCACCCTTACGCCCAGTACTCATGGTTCCAGTCTGCGCCCTGGCTGCTCGCGATCTGCGCGCACCATCCGTTCCGGGAGCATAAGACGTGCCGTTTTGCGGCGGCCAAGCGGGCAGTTCGTGCGCTTCCGCGGTGGGTAGAGCGGCGGGTTATACCTGAGAATTTACACATATGCAAGATTCGGGTGGACATGCCGCTAATTGGGGCATATGCTTACTCCTTACGCTCCCAGAAAAACCTTGCCTTCATATTGCGGTCGGCTTTGCGTGTTCAAGCCACCTTGAGGCACATTTCCTACGAGATTCTTTCCTAGGGTCTGCGGAGTCATCACCAATAACAATAACTAGACCTGACGGGGTCCACGGAGGTTATTTCCTTGGCTGCTGCGCGCAACGCAACCACCAACTCACCCAAGAACGGCCGCTCAGCTGAGCGCCTGTCGTTCGCAAAGATCAGCGACCACTTGAACGTTCCGGATCTGCTCGCTTTGCAGACCGAGAGCTTCGACTGGCTTGTCGGCAACGACATCTGGAAGGCTCGCATCGCCGAGGCCCAGAAAGCCGGCCGCCAGGACCTGCCGAATCGCACCGGGCTCGATGAGATCTTCGAGGAGATCTCTCCCATCGAAGACCTCGGCGAAACGATGCAGCTGTCCTTCACCAACCCGGAGCTCGAGCCGGAGAAGTACACCATTGATGAGTGCAAGGAAAAGGGTAAGACCTACTCCGCACCCCTCTACGTGAACGCTGAGTTCATGAACCACCTCACCGGTGAGATCAAAACCCAGACCGTGTTCATGGGTGACTTCCCGTTGATGACCCCCAAGGGCACCTTCGTGATCAACGGCACCGAGCGTGTCGTCGTGTCGCAGCTGGTGCGCTCCCCGGGCGTGTATTTCAACCGCGAGCAGGAGAAGACGTCTGACAAGGACATCTACTCAGCCCGTGTCATTCCGAGCCGTGGTGCCTGGCTCGAATTCGAGATCGACAAGCGCGACCAGGTCGGTGTGCGCATCGACCGCAAGCGCAAGCAGTCCGTCACCGTGTTCCTGAAGGCCCTCGGTCTCACCAGCGAGGAGATCCTCGAGGAGTTCAAGGGTTACGCGTCCATCGAGCTCACCCTCGAGAAGGACAACATCCTCACCAAGGAAGAAGCCCTCAAGGACATCTACCGCAAGCTCCGCCCCGGCGAGCAGGTTGCCGCCGAGGCTGCGCGTGCGCTCCTCGACAACTTCTTCTTCAACTCCAAGCGCTACGACCTGGCCAAGGTTGGTCGTTACAAGATCAACCGCAAGCTCGGCCTCGAAGCGCCGCTGAGTGACTCCGTACTGACGCTGGCGGACATCCTGGCCACCATCAAGTACCTGGTCGCCCTGCACGACAACCAGACCACCCTTCCGGGCCTGCGCGACGGCAAGATGACCGACATCAACATCGACATCGACGACATCGACCACTTCGGTAACCGTCGTATCCGTGCTGTTGGCGAGCTCATCCAGAACCAGGTGCGTACCGGCCTGTCCCGCATGGAACGCGTCGTTCGTGAGCGCATGACCACGCAGGATATCGAAGCGATCACCCCGCAGACCCTGATCAACGTGCGCCCCGTCGTGGCTGCGATCAAGGAGTTCTTCGGTACATCCCAGCTCTCGCAGTTCATGGACCAGAACAACCCGCTCGCCGGATTGACGCACAAGCGTCGCCTCAGCGCGCTGGGCCCGGGTGGTCTGTCCCGCGACCGCGCCGGCGTCGAGGTGCGAGACGTTCACCCCTCGCACTACGGCCGCATGTGCCCCATTGAGACCCCGGAAGGCCCGAACATCGGCCTGATCGGTTCGCTCGCCTCGTTCGCGCAGATCAATGCGTTCGGTTTCATCGAGACGCCGTACCGTCGTGTACTCAACAACAAGGTCACCGAGACGATCGATTACCTCACCGCGAGCGAAGAGGACGACTTCATCGTCGCCCAGGCCAACGCGCCGCTCACCAAGGACTCGCACTTTGCCGAGGCCCGCGTGCTCGCTCGTAAGAAGGGTGGCGAGGTCGACCTCGTTCCCGCTGAAGACATCGGCTACATGGATGTCTCGCCGCGTCAGATGGTGTCGGTCGCGACCAGCCTCATCCCGTTCCTCGAGCACGACGATGCAAACCGCGCACTCATGGGTGCCAACATGCAGCGTCAGGCGGTGCCGCTGCTGCTTTCCGACAGCCCACTCGTCGGAACCGGCATGGAGGTCTACACGGCCATCGACGCCGGTGACGTGCTCACCGCGTCGAAGCCCGGTGTGGTCTCCGAGGTGTCGGCTGACGTCGTCACCATCCAGCTCGATGAGGGCGGCACGCAGGACTACTACCTGCGCAAGTTCTCGCGCTCCAACCAGGGCACGAGCTTCAACCACCGCGTGATCGTCAACGCCGGTGAGCGCATCGAAGCCGGCGAGGTTATCGCCGACGGACCCGCCACCGACCAGGGCGAGCTCGCCCTCGGAAAGAACCTGCTCGTGGCATTCATGCCGTGGGAAGGCTACAACTTCGAGGACGCGATCATCCTGAGCCAGAACCTGGTCAAGGACGACACCCTCTCCTCGATTCACATCGAAGAGTACGAAGTGGATGCCCGCGACACCAAGCTGGGTAAGGAAGAGATTACTCGCGACCTTCCCAACGTGTCCCCGGACTTCCTCGCCGACCTCGACGAGCGTGGCATCATCCGGATCGGAGCCGAGGTTCGCCCCGGCGACATCCTCGTGGGCAAGGTCACGCCGAAGGGCGAGACCGAGCTGTCCGCGGAGGAGCGCCTGCTGCGCGCCATCTTCAACGAGAAGAGCCGCGAAGTTCGCGACACGAGCTTGAAGGTTCCCCACGGTGAGCGCGGCACCATCATCGGTGTCAAGGTGTTCGACTCGCAGGACGGCGACGACGAGCTCGGCTCGGGCGTCAACCAGCGCGTGGTCGTGTTCATCGCCCAGAAGCGCAAGATCACCGAGGGTGACAAGCTCGCCGGCCGTCACGGCAACAAGGGTGTCATCTCCCGCATTCTGCCGATCGAGGACATGCCGTTCCTCGCCGACGGAACCCCGGTCGACATCATCCTCAACCCGCTCGGTATCCCCGGTCGCATGAACTTCGGCCAGGTGCTCGAAACGCACCTCGGCTGGATTGCGAAGCAGGGCTGGAACGTCGAGGGTAAGCCGAAATGGGCTGCTCGTCTTCCGGAGCACGCTTTCAGTGCCGCCCCCGGCACGAAGGTCGCCACCCCGGTATTCGACGGCGCGCTCGAGATCGAGATCGAGGGTCTCCTGGACTCCACGACCCTGACCCGCGACGGCGAACGCCTCATCGGTTCCACCGGAAAGACCCAGCTCTTCGACGGCCGCTCCGGCGAGCCGTTCCCGATGCCGGTGTCCGTTGGATACATGTACATCCTGAAGCTCCACCACCTCGTCGACGACAAGATCCACGCTCGTTCGACCGGCCCGTACTCCATGATCACGCAGCAGCCGCTGGGTGGTAAGGCGCAGTTCGGTGGACAGCGTTTCGGTGAGATGGAGGTGTGGGCGCTCGAAGCATACGGAGCTGCTTATGCCCTGCAGGAACTCCTGACCATCAAGTCTGACGATATCCTCGGCCGCGTCAAGGTGTACGAAGCCATCGTCAAGGGTGAGAACATCCAGGAACCCGGCATTCCCGAGAGCTTCAAGGTTCTGATCAAGGAAATGCAGTCGCTGTGTTTGAACGTCGAGGTGCTCTCGGCCGATGGCACCGCAGTCAGCCTGCGCGACACGGATGACGAGGTGTTCCGTGCTGCGGAAGAGCTCGGCATCAATATTTCCACCCGGTTTGAGTCGTCGTCCATCGACGACATCTAAGCCTGGCCCGAAGAAACTTCGAAAACTTTCCAAGGAGAGAAATTGCTCGACGTAACAACATTTGACGAGCTTCGTATTGGCCTGGCTACCGCTGACGACATCCGTCGTTGGTCGCACGGTGAGGTCAAGAAGCCCGAAACCATCAACTACCGCACGCTCAAGCCGGAAAAAGACGGCCTGTTCGGCGAGCAGATCTTCGGCCCCTCGCGGGACTGGGAATGCTCGTGCGGCAAGTACAAGCGTGTTCGCTTCAAAGGAATCGTCTGCGAGCGTTGCGGTGTAGAGGTCACGAAGTCGTCGGTGCGCCGTGAGCGCATGGGCCACATCGAACTCGCTGCCCCGGTCACGCACATCTGGTACTTCAAGGGTGTGCCCTCGCGTCTCGGCTACCTGCTGGACATGGCTCCGAAGGACCTCGAAAAGGTCATCTACTTCGCCGCATACATGGTCATCACGGTTGACGAAGACGGTCGCCACCAGGACATGCCCGGCCTCGAGAACGAGCTGCGTCTCGAACTCAAGACCATCGAGTCCAGCCGCGACTCGCGCATCGCCGATCGCCTGCAGCGCCTCGAAACCGACCTCGCAGCACTGGAGGCCGAAGGCGCCAAGAGCGACCAGAAGAAGCGCACGAAAGACGCCGCCGAAAAGGAAATGGGCCAGGTTCGTAAGTCCCTGGACGAGCAGATCGCGCACCTCGAGCGCGTGTGGGAAGACTTCCGCACCCTCAAGGTCGGCGACCTGAAGCCGGAAGATTCCGTTTTCCACGAGCTCCAGGACCGTTTCGGTATGTACTTCGAGGCCTTCATGGGTGCCGAAGCCATCAAGAAGCGCCTCGAGGCCTTCGACCTGGTCACCGAGAGCGAAAACCTGCACCTGCAGATCGCCGAGGGCAAGGGTCAGAAGAAGATCCGCGCCATCAAGCGCCTGCGCGTGGTGAACGCGTTCATCATGACCGGCAACTCGCCGGCCGGAATGGTGCTCGACGTCGTTCCCGTGCTCCCGCCGGAACTGCGCCCGATGGTTCAGCTCGACGGTGGACGTTTCGCCACGAGCGACCTGAACGACCTCTACCGTCGTGTGATCAACCGCAACAACCGCCTGCGTCGTCTGCTCGACCTCGGTGCTCCCGAGATCATCGTGAACAACGAAAAGCGCATGCTGCAGGAGGCCGTCGACGCACTGTTCGACAACGGTCGTCGTGGTCGCCCCGTTACCGGTACCGGTAACCGTGCCCTGAAGTCCCTGAGCGACATGCTCAAGGGAAAGCAGGGTCGGTTCCGTCAGAACCTGCTCGGCAAGCGCGTGGACTACTCGGGCCGTTCGGTCATCGTGGTCGGCCCGCAGCTCAAGCTGCACCAGTGTGGTCTGCCCAAGCAGATGGCACTCGAGCTGTTCAAGCCGTTCGTGATCAAGCGCCTGATCGATTTGAGCCACGCTCAGAACATCAAGGCAGCCAAGCGCATGGTCGAACGCTCACGTCCGCAGGTCTGGGACGTGCTCGAGGAGATCATCCGCGAGCGCCCCGTCATGCTCAACCGTGCACCCACCCTGCACCGCCTGGGCATCCAGGCCTTCGAGCCTCAGCTCGTTGAAGGTAAGGCAATCCAGCTGCACCCGCTCGTCTGCGCGGCGTTCAACGCCGACTTCGACGGTGACCAGATGGCTGTCCACCTTCCGCTTTCCGTTGAGGCCCAGGCCGAGGCACGCATCCTGATGCTCGCCTCGAACAACATCCTCAAGCCGTCTGACGGCCGCCCGGTCACCTTGCCCACCCAGGACATGATCATCGGTCTGCACCACCTCACCACGATGAAGGAAGGTGTGGTCGGAGAAGGCCGTGCTTTCTCCAGCGTGTCTGAGGCCATTCTCGCGTTCGACCAGAAGTCGCTCGACCTGAATGCCAAGGTGCGCATCCGCTTGACCGACAAGTACTTCACCGAGGGCACGCAGCCCGACGGTGTCGAACTGGTCAACGGTCAGGCTGTCGGAACCGTTCTGGTCACCACGAGCCTCGGCCGCGCCATCTTCAACGAGGCGCTCCCGGCCGACTACCCGTACTTCGAAGACGTTGCCAACAAGGTCACCATGTCGACCATTGTCAACGACCTCGCGGAGCGGTACGTCAAGGTGGAGGTTGCTGCAACCCTCGACCGGATCAAGGATGCCGGTTTCTACTGGGCAACCCGTTCCGGTGTGACCGTTGCGCTGAGCGACATCCTCACCCCGCCGAACAAGCCGCAGATCGTTGCCGGCTATGAGAAGCAGGCCGCCAAGGTTCAGGCACAGTTCGAGAAGGGTCTCACGACCGACCTCGAGCGTCGCCAGGAGCTCATCCAGATCTGGACCCGTGCCACGGAGGACGTCGCCGCAGCCATGCAGGCGAACTTCCCGGCCGACAACACCATCAACCGCATGGTCACCTCTGGTGCTCGTGGTAACTGGCTGCAGGTGCGCAACATCGCCGGCATGCGAGGCCTCGTGAACAACCCGAAGGGTGAGATCATCCCTCGCCCGATCATCTCGAGCTACCGCGAAGGCCTGTCCGTCGCCGAGTACTTCATTGCTACTCACGGTGCTCGTAAGGGACTGGCTGACACGGCTCTGCGTACCGCTGACTCGGGTTACCTCACCCGTCGTCTGGTGGACGTCTCGCAGGATGTCATCATCCGCGAAGACGACTGCGGAACGACGAAGGGTCTCGAACTGCCCATCGCCGGAACCGATGCCACGACCGGTGCGCTCCTGCGTGACGAAGACGGCGGACTGCTGGTCGACTTCAACGTCGAGAACGCGGTCTACGCTCGCAGCCTGGCCGCAGCCGCGGTCAACGCTGCTGGTGAGGTCATCGCCGACGCCGGAGACGATGTCGGAGACGTGCTCATCGCCAAGCTCATCGCCGGTGGTGTCGAAACCATCAAGGTGCGCTCGGTACTCACCTGTGAGTCGGCTGTCGGTGTGTGTGCGGTCTGCTACGGCCGGTCGCTCGCAACGGGCCAGCTCGTCGACATCGGTGAGGCCGTCGGTATCATCGCCGCACAGTCCATCGGTGAGCCCGGCACCCAGCTGACCATGCGTACCTTCCACACGGGTGGGTCGGCATCCGCTGACGACATCACCCAGGGTCTGCCGCGTGTTCAGGAGCTGTTCGAGGCGCGCACCCCCAAGGGTGCGTCACCCATCGTCGACTCCGCCGGACGCATCACGATCGAGGACTCGGACAAGGGTCGTAAGGTCATCCTGACCCCCGACAACGGCGACGAAGCAATCGCCTACCCGGTGCTGAAGCGTTCAACCCTTCTCGTTGAGGATGGTCAGCACGTCGATCTCGGACAGCAGATCATCATCGGCGCCGTCGACCCGAAGGAAGTTCTTCGCGTCAAGGGTGTTCGCGCGGTGCAGAAGCACCTCGTCTCCGGTGTGCAGGAGGTCTACCGTTCGCAGGGTGTACCGATTCACGACAAGCACATCGAGGTCATCGTTCGTCAGATGCTTCGTAAGGTGACCGTCGTCGAACACGGTGACACCGGACTGCTCCCGGGCGAGCTCGTTGATCGGTTGAAGTACAACGACCTCAACCGCACCGCGCTCACCGAGGGCAAGAAGACGGCATCCGCTCGCCAGGAGGTCATGGGTATCACCAAGGCTTCCCTCGCGACCGAGTCCTGGCTGTCGGCCGCTTCCTTCCAGGAAACCACCCGGGTTCTGACCCAGGCGGCCATGGAAGGCAAGAGCGACCCGCTGATGGGCCTCAAGGAGAACGTGATCATCGGTAAGTTGATCCCGGCCGGCACCGGTCTTCCCCGCTACCGCGACGTTAGCGTCGAGGCGACGGAAGAAGCCAAGGCTGAGCGTTACCCGAACCGCATCTTCACCGAAGATGCCACGTTCGCCGAGGGTGACCTGAGCTTCGTCGATTTCGACAGTTTCTCGTCGGACGACCTGACTCCGGGAACGTATAACTAGTACCCGGCAGCTCTAAACGGATGGCCCCTGCTTCGGCAGGGGCCATTCGTCGTTTAAGTAGACCTTCGACGGACCGGCGAGCGGATGACGTGGGGCGGTGTCGCGCGCTGCCGTCCGTCGCCGGGCCCACCTTGTGAACGCGGGCCCAGTTTATAGACCGGGCCCGCGGACGGGGCCCGGGCCCCGTCCGCACAGGGGACGGTCGGCGAGAGGGCGTGGGGGGACGTATACTCGAGAAGTAGAGTATCTGTGACCAGTTCGGGGGAGAACCGCGTGGCAACCCTGACCGAGATTCTTATTCTGCACGGTCTGCTTCCGATCGAAGCTCTCGACACCCTGCTAGCGGGAGATCCTGCCGACGAGGGCGCCGTTCGGGGGCTTGTCGACAGTGGAGTGATCACCGAGCTGCAGTTCGCGAAGGCGCGGGCAGCCCAGGCCAACCTGCCCTTCGTCGAACTGCTCGAGTATGCGGTCGAGGCGAGTGCCCTCGCCCTCGTGTCGGCGCTGCTCTGTCGACGACACGAAGTGCTGCCAATCGGAATTGAAGGCGGGCGGCTCGTGCTCGCTATGGTCGACCCCGGCAATGTGTTCGCGCTCGACGATGTCGGTGAAGCTTCTCGACTGCGAGTGTCCCCGGTGGTGGCCGAACGCAGCGACCTGATCGCTGCGATCGCGCGCTTCCATCGCGCCGATGACGAACTCAGCAACCTCACCACCGCACTCGAGGAGGAGAACGATTCGAGTACGTCGGCCTCTGAGGTGTCCGATGAGGCGAGCGACGATGCCGCACCCATTGTGCGCTTCGTCAATTTGCTGGTGAGCCAGGCCATTCAGGACAAAGCCAGCGATATACACATCGAACCGGGTGAGGTCAGCCTGCGAGTGCGATACCGTATCGACGGTGTTCTACACGAGATGCCGAGCGCACCGAAGAGTATTCAAAACGGTGTCATCAGCCGCCTGAAAATCATGGCCGACATCGACATCGCCGAGCGCCGCAAACCGCAGGACGGCCGTATGTCGGTCAGCCACGGTGGCCGCAAGATCGACCTGCGCGTGGCCACCCTGCCGACGGTCTGGGGTGAAAAGGTCGTCATGCGTATCCTCGACAACTCGACCACGAGCATGGACCTGCGCGATCTGTCCCTGCTCGACCATAACTATGACGCCTTCAAAACGGCCTACTCGAAGCCTTACGGAATGATCCTGGTGACCGGGCCCACCGGTTCGGGCAAATCAACGACCCTCTACACGACCCTGTATTCGGTGGCTCGCCCGGAGATCAATGTGATCACCGTCGAAGATCCGGTGGAGTATCGCATGGTCGGTATCAACCAGGTGCAGGTGAATCCGAAGGCGGGACTCACCTTCGCGAGTGCCCTGCGCAGCATTCTGCGGTGCGATCCCGATGTCGTTCTGCTCGGCGAGATTCGCGACCACGAGACCGCCCAGATCGCTATCGAGGCAGCGCTTACCGGGCACCTCGTGCTCTCCACCCTGCACACCAATAATGCACCGAGCGCGATCACGCGCCTCACCGAAATGGGCATCGAACCCTTTCTCGTGGGCAGCGCACTCGACTGCGTCGTCGCCCAGCGCCTGGCCCGCCGCTTGTGCGAACGCTGCAAAATTCCTGACCTTCGGAGCCGGGAGCAGCTCGCGCACCTGCGATTTCCGCTCGAGCCGGAGCTGGCACTGCCCGTCATCTACCAAGCGAACGGATGCGCCAGCTGCTCCAATACCGGCTACCGTGGACGGCTTGCCGTGCACGAGGTGATGACGGTGACCGAGGATATCGAACGGCTGTGCGTGGCGCGTGCGTCGAGCGCGGAGATCGCGCACACCGCCCAGGAGCAAGGAATGGTCAGCCTCCGGGACGATGGCTGGGCCAAGGTCGGGCTCGGGTTCACCTCGGTGGACGAAATTCTGCGAGTGGTCGCTTAGGTCGAAAGGACAGTCACGATGAGTCAGGAAATTTACGAGATTCCGGTCACGCCGCCGGGCGTCGCTGCGGAAAGTTGGCGGCTCGACGACCCCGATCTTGACGTCGGGCCGGACCCCGCGCTGGTCGCGGCGCTGCGCGAGGTTGTCGTTCAGAGCGCCTCCGACCTGCACGTGACGGTGGGGGCACCGCCGTGCATCCGCCTCGACGGCGGGCTGCGTCCGATTGCCGGGGCCGCGGTGTGGAAGCGCGACAAGGTCGCAACGGCATTGTTCAGCCTGCTGACCCGCGAGCAGCGGCGCCAGTTCGAAGAGGAACTCGAGCTCGACTTCGCCTACACGACCTCGGGAGCCCGGTTTCGGGTGAATTATTTTCAGCAGCGTGGAAGCGTCGGTGGTGCTTTTCGCCTGATTCCCGGGGAGATCAAACAGCTCGGCGAGCTCGGCGTGCCCGATGCGGTGGCCCAGTTCGCCCAGCTGCCCCGTGGCCTGGTGCTCGTGACCGGTCCCACCGGATCAGGTAAGTCGACGACCCTGGCCGCGCTCATCGATCTGGTCAACCGCACCCGGGCCGACCATATCGTCACCGTGGAAGACCCGATCGAGTTTCTGCACCAACACCAGAAATCCCTGATCAACCAGCGTGAGGTCGGCAACGACACCCATAGTTTCGCATCCGCTCTCAAGCACGTGCTGCGGCAGGACCCCGATGTGATTCTTATCGGCGAATTGCGCGACCTCGAGACGGTCTCGGTAGCCCTGACCGCGGCCGAGACCGGCCACCTCGTGTTCGCGACCCTGCATACCCAGGACGCCGCTCAGACCATCGACCGGGTCATCGACGTGTTTCCGCCGTACCAGCAGGGGCAGGTGCGGGCCCAGCTGGCCGCGACCCTGCAAGGCGTCGTCTGCCAGGCATTGGTGAAGAAGGTCGGCGGCGGCCGGGCCGTCGCGACCGAAATTCTCATCGTCACGCCAGCCGTCGCCAACCTCATTCGCGAGGGCAAGACCTACCAGATCGCCTCCGCCATGCAGGCCGGACGAGCCCTGGGTATGCACACTATGGACCAGCACCTCGCCGAACTCGTCAACGCCGGGTCGATCACCCGCAAGGCCGCCGAAGACAAGGCGCAGGACCAGGAAAGCCTCGCCCAACTGATTCGCAAAACGGACAGCAGTGACCTCACCGCCGGGCCGTCGGGGTTTGACGGCATCGACTTCGGTGACTCGTACTCCAACCGGGAACAGCGATGACCGCCAGCGGTGTTTTCGCCTACAAGGGCCGCACCGCGGTCGGCAAGATCGTCACCGGGCGACTGGATGCCGCCTCCGAGAACGCCGCAATGCAGCGCCTGCGCGGCATGGGGCTCGCGCCGATCTCGGTGGCCGAGGTCAACGTGGGTACCGGACTGAAACGAGAAGTGCGCATACCCGGTTTCAGCAAGGGCATCGGGCTGAAGGACCTCGCCGTCATGAGTCGACAGATGGCGACCATGACGAGTGCCGGGCTGTCCCTGCTGCGCACCCTGAACATCCTTTCGGAGCAGACCGAGAACGCGCAACTCGCCCGCATTCTGGCGACCATTCGCACCGAGGTGGAGACCGGGTCGTCGCTCTCCGAGGCGATGATGAAACACGCCGCAGTGTTCCCTCCGATCATGATCAACCTTGTGCGGGCCGGAGAGACCGGCGGTTTTCTTGAAAGCTCGCTCACCTCGGTGGCCGCCAACTTCGAGTCGGAGGTGAAGCTGCGCGACACGATCAAGTCCGCGCTCGCTTATCCGGTCGTAGTGCTCATCATGGCCGTGCTTGCCGTAATCGGCATGCTGATCTTCATCGTGCCGGTGTTCGAGAAGATGTTCGCGGGCCTCGGCGGGGAGTTGCCGCTGCCGACCCAGTTTCTCGTGGTGCTGTCGAAAATGATGGTCTGGCTGGGGCCGCTGCTGCTCGTGCTCGGCGCCGCCTTCGCCGTCTGGTGGCGCACCAACAAGAACACCGAAGCGGTTCGTCGCCGGGTCGACCCGTTCAAGCTCAAGTTGCCGGTGTTCGGGCCCTTGCTCATGAAGCTCGCCATTGCGCGGTTCAGCCGAAACTTCTCGACCATGATCGCCGCCGGCGTACCCATCTTGCAGTCGCTGGCCATTGTCGGCGAGACGAGCGGAAACTGGGTGATTGAATCCGCGCTGCGCAAGGTGGCCGAGTCGGTGCGCCAAGGCGGGTCGATCGCCGGGCCGCTGGCGCAGGCGCCGATCTTCCCCCCTATGGTCGTGCAGATGATCGCCGTCGGCGAAGACGCCGGAGCCCTCGAGCAGATGCTCGCCAAGGTTGCTGACTTCTACGACCAGGAGGTGCAGGCCACCACGGAACAACTCACGGCACTCATCGAGCCGCTCATGATCGCGTTCATCGGAGTGGTGATCGGCGGCATGATCGTCGCCCTCTATCTGCCCATGTTCAGCATCTTTGAATACGTGAAATAGCCGGTCTGAAATTGCTGGAATAAGTTTTCGCAATACCCCCAATTAAGGGGTATGAAACCGTAAGATCAGAACAAGTGAGAATGTCACATTTCCCACATTCCCACTTTTCCCAGCCCGCAGCAGTTCCACAGCATAAGGAAACCACGCTCATGATCCGATCCATGATCCACCGCACCCTGCACGCACTGTCCCGCACCCGCACGGCGATTCGAGAACGGCAACAGGGCTTCACCCTGATCGAGCTGCTCGTGGTCGTGCTCATTATCGGTGTGCTTGCCGCTGTGGCGATTCCGATCTTTCTCAACCAGCAGGAGGGCGCCAAAGACAGCGCCGTCAAAGCCCAGATCACCCAGGCGAAGACCGCCGTAGTCGCCGAGATCGTCACAAAGGGTTTCCCCACAAGTCTCGCTGCTGCGAGCGCGTACACCCCGAGTGATGAGGTCACCGTCTTGCTGACCGGCTCAGCGACAGCGTTCTGCATCTCGGGCCAGTTCGATGGCTCTGCCCGTATCTTCGCGATCGATGACAACGGTGCTGCCCTGCAAGGGACCTGCGTCTCAGGCGTCGCGACCCCGTAGTCGGTGCCGGGTGGGGTGTCAGAAGTGGCTCCCCACCTGCGTTCGTCTTGTGAACCCGCCGAATTCATCCATTCTCAGTGCAACGCTATGATCCGCCGAAGGGGGCGAGCATGCCCGTTTCGCCGCGTCGCTCGAATTCGTGCAACGAAGGCGGATTCGGAGTGGTCGAAATTGTCGTCGCCATGTTCCTCATCGGGCTCTTAGCCGTTGCCTTTCTGCCGATTCTCGTGCAGAGTGTGCGCGTCTCCGACACGAACGTGACCATCGCCGAGGCGACTCAGGTCGTAGCCCAGCAACTGGAGCGGGTCGGGGCCGCCGGGTCGAGTTGCTCGGCGGTCAAGGCCGTCACCGAGAGTGTTCCGGCTGCGGTGGAAACGAAACGTGGTTTCCTGCAACCGCACTTGAGGCTCAACCTGCCATCTACCGACGTCTGCGCCGAGCCGTACCTGCGCGTCGTGCAGATGAGGGTGTGGGCATCGGCCGTCGGGTCGAACGACGAGCTGGCCGCCGCGGAAACCCTCATTCTGTTGGATGCGCCATGACTTGCCACGCGACGTCAGCTTCGCGCCCTCTGGACTCGGGATACACCTTGATCGAACTTCTTGTCTACATGAGTTTCGCCGTGCTGGTACTCACGATCATCGGCGGCATGCTGATCAGCTCGGTGGGAACAGAACGGGACGTGCGCAGCACGAACGAGGCGACCAACCTCGGACAGCTGATCAGTCGGTCAGTGCAATCAGGGGTGAGAAACGCCTCGCAGGTCTCGCTGCAGAGCATCGACGACACCCAGTTTCTAGTGGCGCGAACCGCGGACGGTGCCGCCTCCGTGGTCTGGTCGTGCCAGGCATGGTTCTATGCTCCGGCTAACGGTGGCTCGCTGTACACGAAGCGCACTTCACCGGCGAGTCTCATCACCGCACCCGTCTCTGGTGATCTGGGTAGCTGGATCAAATTGGGCGACGGCGTCAGCACGACCGGTACGGCGGTCTTCGGCGGGGTAAACGATCGCATCACCGTTGCCCTCACCCTCGATGCCGGCGCGCAAAAACCCGTGGTTGTCAACACGACGGTGACTCCGCGCACACTCGCAACGATTGGTGAACCATGCTTGTGAAACGCGACGGTGCAAGCGCTGAGGACGGCAGCGCACTCATGGCGGTGATCGGTGTCATGGGCGTGATGATCGTGATCACTCTCACGCTGACCGCGGCCACTCTAAACGCGCTTGATTTCACGGAAAGCACCCGCGCCTCGGTGCAATCGGTGGCGGCCGCCGAAAGCGGAGTGAGCGCCGCCCAGCTCAGTCTGACCCAGGGCATCTGCCGGTCCAGCTACTCTCGCTCCTCGCCGCAATTCACAGCCGAGGTGGCGTATTCCCTGAGCTCGACCGACAACGTATGGGTGGCGGGCTGTCCGGCCGCCGGCGTCGCGGCTGTGCGCTTGCGCGTTGAGTCAACCGGAAGCTCGCTGACCGGGTCGGCGTCGGATAGGACTCGAGTCGAGGCGATCTTCGAGTACGAGTCAGCCGTCCCCCCGGGCGTGCAGCCGAGCGGCGCGGCTATGTACCTCTATGGCGGTGTCGTGTTCATGAACAATGCCGACCTGCTCGTGGCCGAGTCGGGTCGGGCGGCCATCCAGGTAAAGAACGGAAACGTATCGTGCTCCAATAACACGGTGATCGAGGGGGATGTAGTCGTTTCGGCCGGCAGCCTCAATATCGGCGGATGCTCCATCGAGGGTAACGCGTGGGCCACCGGTGCCGCGACGCTCGGTGCCGTAACGGGCAACCTCACCGCGGCGAGCGTGAACCTGACCGCGGCCCAACGGGCCAGCAGGATCGGCGGCGTCTACACGCGCTATACCGTCGGAACACCGATTCCCACGGTGCCGCCCTGGGTCGATCTTGACTACACACCGAGCGACTGGATCGACGCAAGCGGAGTGCCTTACAAGGTCGCGTCAATCGGGGCTGGCTGCACCATCGACGCGACTACCCTGTCTGCGGCGGCGAACGGTGGCAGACCCGTCATCATCAACGCCCTGGCTGCGTGCCCTTCTGGTGTCACCGCCGCCGGTACGGTAAGGCTCAGCTCCGATGTCGTGATTTTTGCCGACAAATTCACCTTCGTCAACAACGTGCATTTTCAGTCTTCGTCGACATCTCGACACAAAGTCTGGTTCATCACTCCCGACCGAGTGGCCGACCACCTGCCCACCTGTGGCGCGTCGCAAGGCGACTTTTTGATGAAGAACAGTTTCACGGTAGCGCCCACACTCGATGCCATGACCTACACACCCTGCCGGTTCAACGCCATGAATAATTTCGAGTGGCGCGGCCAGCTCTATGCGAACGGGGCCAACGACTTCAAGAACAACACCCGGTTCGAATCGGCGCCGCTCGGCCTGCCGGGAATCGACCTCGACACGGGCACGGTGACCGGAGGCGGCTCGGCTGGCGCTGTTTCCCGGCTAGGAAATATGACGTCAATGAGGGACCTGAGTGATGGATAGAACACTATGACGCGCCACGTCGTCGGCATCGACATTGGCCGGGCCTCGCTGCGGGCGGTCGAACTGGCCGATGCTGACCGGGAGCAGCCGACCATTGTGCGATTCCATGAGGAGGCGTTGCCCGACGGCGCCGTGGGACGCGGCGAGGTACTAGAACCCAACACGGTCGCCTCGCAGCTGAAACGGTTGTGGGTGGGCGGCAAATTCACCAGCAGGAATGTCGTCATCGGCATGGGGAATCATCGGGTGGTTGCTCGAGACCTGACCGTTCCGGCGCAGTCGATACGGAGCATCCGTGAGGCGTTACCGTTTCAAGTGCAGGATCTGCTTTCCGTTCCGGTGTCTGAGGCCCTGCTTGACTTCTACCCGATCAAGGCCGTGCCCGGCGATGGCCAGTCGGGGCCGCAGCTCAATGGACTGCTGATCGCCGCGGTCAAGGAAGTGGTTTTGCGAAACGTGCGGGCGGTGCAGTTGGCCGGGCTCAACCCGGTCGCGGTCGATTTGATTCCGTTCGCCCTCAGCCGTGCCATTCGTCGTGGCCGCCCTACCGACGATGTGGTTGCGCAGATCGACGTCGGAGCCGGGACAACGAGCATCGTGATCACCGCGTGCGGAGTGCCCCAGTTCGTGCGGCTCATTCCGGCCGGCGGTGACGACCTCACCCAGGCGCTCACGGCGCGGCTCGACCTGCCCGTCGATCAAGCCGAGGCCCTTAAACGCGCCTCCAGCATCGGCTCAAGTGGGCCGCTCCCGGGCAGGTCAGCGGATGCCGCTGAGCCGACCGATATCGCGGCGACTGCCGCGCTCGTCATTCACGAGGGCGTGAGTGAACTGCTCGCCAGCCTGCGTAACACCGTGAACTACTTCATCCACACCCGGAGTGACCTGCCCGTGACCCGTATTGTCCTCACCGGGGGTGGAGCACGGCTGGGCGGGTTCGCCGCGCAACTCGCCGAACTCACCCGACTGCCGGTCGCACCGCCGAACCCGACCGGCGGCCTCGCCGTTGGTCGGGGAGTCGACGCCGAGCGGCTGGCGAATTCGGGCGGCGACTATCTCGTCGCCCTCGGCCTCGCACTGGGACGCACACCATGAGTGCGCCGAAGACAGTTCACGACCCGGTCATCGGCGGTGACCCCCGGGTCGACCTGCTGCCGCCCGAAATCACGGCGGAACAAAAAGGGCGCAGGCTGCGGCGCGGCCTCGCCGTCGCGGTCGTCGCGGTCGTGCTCGTCACGGGCGCCGGCATCGCGGCCGCCACCTGGGAAGCCGAGCGCAGCCAGGCCAACCTCGCCACCGTGCAGGCGCGCACGACCGAACTCCTGGCGGCGCAGGGCGAATACATCGAGGTGCGCCGGGCGCAGGAGGAGCTCGACGCGACCGTCGCGGCCCGCCGGCTGGCGGCATCCGTTGATATCGACTGGACCGATTATCTGCAGCAGATTCGCGCTCGACTGCCCGGCGACGTCGTGATCGGCGCCGTGGTACTGGACGCGGGTTCGCCGTGGGTGCCGTACGTGCAGGCGACCGCGCCCTTGCAGCCGAGTCGCGTGGCGACCATCAGTCTCACCCTGACCAGCCCGACCCTGCCGAGTGTTCCCGATTGGCTCGACGCGATGGCGACCCTGCCCGGGTACGCCGACAGCGCACCGACCCGGGTGGCGTTGCTCGACACCGGTGCGTACGAGGTGAGTCTCACGCTGCACGTCAACGCCGAGGCGTTCTCCAACCGATTTGCAGAAGCCGAGGTGAGCCAGTGACGACGACGAAGTGGTGGTTGGTGGGGGCGATGCTCGTGATCGCGCTCGTCGTGCTGGCCGGGTTCACCCTGGGGATCTCGCCCAAGCTGGAGGAGGTGGGCGTGACCCGTGCGACTCGAACCGCAGCCCTCGCCCAGAACGAGGCCTACGAGCTGCAGCTCGCGGCCCTGCAGCGTGAATTCGACGGCCTTGAAACGGTGCAGGACGAACTTGCGGTATTGCGGGCGGCGATCCCGGAGGGTGCGGCGCTGCCCGCTTTTATCGGTCAGCTTGATGCCATTGCCGGTCGCACGTCGGTTACTGTGACGGAGTTCTCGTCGGCCGACGCGATGCCGTATGTGCCGGTCGTGCCCGCGCCCGACGCGACGGCGCCCGACACGACGGCGCCCGACACGACGGCGCCCGACACGACCGCGCCCGACGCGACCGTGCCCGACACGACCGCGCCCGACACCGACGGTGCTGGTTCAGCGGCGCCGAGTCCGCTGGTGACCGCGGAGAATTTTATCGCCGTGCCGGTCACGATCTCGGTCACTGGAAGTTTCGACGCCGTTCTGGACTTTCTTGAAGGTCTGCAGAACGGGCAGCGTCTGATGACGGTGACCTCGTTCAGCTCGGGTACGCCCAGTGCCGACGTTCCCGACCGGGTAACGGGCCAGATCGCCGGGATTGTCTATGTGCTGCTCGACGCCAGCTGAGGTCTGTGCTGAATGAGGTGCGTGCGTGCTGGCCGGACGAACGGTTTCGTATTCGTCGGTCGGATAGTCGGCTGGGACGTGCGCCCACATGCGCGGGTCGGCCTGCAGGGTGATTCTCGTGCCGGCAATCAGGAGAAGGTGCTGACGATGGCGTCAGCCGATGCATGCATTTCCCCCAGGCAAGCGGACACGACCAGAGCTCGATACCCCCATTGTGGGGGGTGTACCATTTCCCCGAGTGGGAGACAGGGTCGAGTGCCGTCGTTAAGATTGAACCTGAGACCAGCTGCGTCTTTGCGAGCCCACACAGAGACGCACCACAGGAACAATGCAGGTCGGGGGAACGATGGGTAGGCGGCTTCCTTCTGCTCCGCCTGTTCTGTCGGGCTACACCTACGTACGCCCCCTCGGCACCGGTGGATTTGCCGACGTTTTTCTCTTCGAACAGAACATGCCCCGCCGTTCCGTTGCGGTCAAAGTGCTACTGCAGGACATCGTCGACGACGACGTGCTGCGCTCGTTCAACGCCGAAGCGGACGTCATGGCGCGGCTCAGCTCGCATCCGTCTATTCTCACCGTGTACAACGCCAGCATCTCTGCCGATGGCCGCCCGTACCTGGTCATGGAATTCTGCCCCGGTTCCTATTCCTCGCGCGAACGCGCGGAAGCGCTGCCGGTAGCAACCGTTCTGAGCGTTGCCGTGCGCATCGCCTGTGCCCTCGAAACGGCGCATCGCTCCAAGGTACTGCACCGCGACATCAAGCCATCCAACATTCTCACGACCACATTCGGCGGCCCGGTGCTCGGTGACTTCGGCATCGCCGCATCCCTGGCCGGCGGCGCTCGCGACGAGTTGTTCGCTATGTCGCTGCCCTGGAGCGCACCGGAGGTCGTCGACGAACGCACCAGCGGCACGGTAGCGACCGAGGTCTGGTCATTCGGCGCCACCATCTACTCGCTGCTGGCCGACAGGGCACCGTTCGAACTGCCCGCAGGGTCCAACGGGTCGCGCGCGCAACTGAAACAGCGCATTGGCCGAGCGAAATACACCAACATCGGTCGAGCGGATGTTCCCGCCTCCCTCGAGAGTGCCCTCGCCCGCATGATGAGTCGCGACCCCGCAGCGCGCCAGGCGAGCATGCTCGAATGTGCCTACGACCTGCAGCGCGTGGAGCGGGACCGCGGACTGCCCCTCACCGCGCTGGAGGTAGCCGATGAAGCCTGGGCATCCGCTGGTGCACTGGTGGATTTCGACAACCACGAATCGCGCGGCGCTGTCATCTCCGATGTCATTATTCCCACCCTGCGCCCCGGCCCCCGGCGCAGCATGCGCCTTCCGGCGTTCGAGACCCGCGAGGGCACCCTGCTCGGCGATCACGACACCGGGCGCACGCGATTTACGCCGCTCACGCTGAGTCTGCTGCTGTCTGGCGCTGTGGTCGCCGGCATCGGCGGCACCATCGGTGCCCTCGTGATCGCCGGTGTGATCTGATGGCCGGTGTGATCTGATGGCCGGAGTGTTCTGATGGCCGGCAAACGGGCCCGTCGTCGCCGGCCCGGGCTCTCGAAGGCTCGCCTGGGTGTGATTCGCATTGCCGCGGTCGCCGCGATCGGTGCGTTGCTGGCCACGGTGGCGATCGTCGCTGATGGTTTCGATGTGAAGCAGACGCCGGTGAACGCGAGTTCGATCTGGGCATTGCAGAGCGGCGACGGCAACCGGTATGCCCGCGTCAACACCGACCTGGGCGAACTGGACACCGTGAAAACAGTGCCAGCACCCAGCGAACTGGTGCAAACCGATTCCACCGTGCTGCTCTTCGCCCAGAACAACGAAAAAGTGGTCGACGTGAGCCTCGCGGCACCGATCAACCTGGGCGACGACGCGGGCGATTACGACAACACGCCGGACGGAACCCGCACCATCGCGTCGTCGAGTTCCTGGGTCGGCTACCTCACGACCGCGGGAGCGGTCTTGGCTGGGGCAGTCGGCGCTGGGGAAGAGCCCCGCGCAGTGAACCCCTACGCCGACGACGAGGTCACCGCGGGCGAGGCGCCACGCGCCTACCGATCCGACGCCATCGCGATCACGCCTGACGGGGTGCTCTACAGCTACTCCAGCGAGGCAGAAAGTATGCTGCGCTATTCCATCGTCCACGACAAAATTCTCGGCGAGGACGCTGTCACCGACGGTCCGGCCGAACCCGGAAGTCAGCTGAGCGTCGTCGGTGATAGCTGGGCGTTGCTCAGCGTGGCCGGTGACGAACTGTGGCTGGCCGGCCAGAACGCACCGGTCGCGACTGACCTGAGCGAACTGGCCGTGCTGCAACGCCCGAGCGCCGCCGCCGATGACGTGCTTATCGCCGACCAGACCGGCCTGGTCGCCTTTGCTCTGACCGACGGTGCCCGTACCGAACTGGTCGGCAATTCCGAAGCGGTACTCGGGGCTCCCGCCGCGCCGACCCATTTTAAAGGAGAGCGCTACGCCGCCTGGCTGCCCGCTTCCGGTGCCGGCGGCACCCTGTTTAGCGAGAACGGCGGGGAATCCGTTCTCAGCTACGGCGCGGTCACTCCGAACGGCGACGCCGCGCCCGCGTTTCGCACCAACGAGTCACTCCTGATTCTCAACGACACCCAGAGCGGATGGGTGTGGACCGTTCCTGACGGCGCATTGGTCGCGAGTTCCCAGGACTGGACCCTGGCCGCCGCGGAAGAGCCCCAGCGCCAGGACAACGTGGAAGAAGCCTCCGAAGTCGTCGAACCGAAGGCCCCCGTGGCCGTGCCGGATTCTTTCGGCGTGCGCGTCGACCAGCTCGTTTCGCTGCCGGCGTTGCTCAACGACCACGACGCCAACGACGACGTGCTCAGCGTCGTGCCGGCCTCGGTCACCGGCCTCGACCCCGATTTCGGCACCGTCACCGTCACGGATCAGAACCAGGCACTCGCCGTGCAGGTAGCCCCCGGCGCCAGCGGCTCGGCAACTTTCAACTACGCCATCACCGACGGCTCCCGTACCGGCGGCCTCGATTCGCCGTCGACCACGGTTACGCTCACCGTGCACGGCGACGACGTGAACGCGGCGCCGGTCTGGTGCGGTACCGACGGTTGCCTGCAGGACTGGCCGAGCCCGGAGGTGCAACCGGGCGGAACAGTGACCGTGCCGGTGCTGCCCGGCTGGGTCGATCCCGACGGTGATCCCATTTTCGTCGCATCCGCTGTCAACACCGCAGACATCGGCTCGGTCAGTGTGACGCCGGCCGGCGTGCTCGTCTACAAGCACCCGAATGCGGCCGAACAGTCCGCGCAGTCGGCCACGATTCTGGTGCGCGTCTCCGACATTCACGGCGCTTCGACCGAGAAGGTACTCACCATCGTGGTCACACCGACGCCGCGGCTCACGGTCGAACCCTTCGCGCTGCTCGCGTCGGTGAACGAGCGACTGACGGTGAACCCGGCCGAGCACATCTCGGGAGCCGCCGGCCTGTACCGCATCACGTCGGCGACGACCCCGTCGAGCGCCGAGGGGTCGACCGTGAGCATTACCGCGAACGGCACCGCCATCGACTTCGTTGCGACCGCGATCGGCAACTACACGGTGAGCCTCACGATCGCCGACGACATAGCCGAGGTCGTATCGCTCGTGCGCATTTCGGTGGTGTCAGCGGATGCTCAGGCCCTCACCACGTCACCGGTGACGGTTTTCGTGCGGCCCAAGGCCGACACCAGCGTCGACGTCTTCACCGCCGTCTCCAACCCGGCCGGACGCGTGCTGTTGCTCGGCGAAGCCATTCCCGAGACCGCACTCGGTGCCTCGCTCAGCGTCGACGTCGTCGGGCAGAACATTTTGCGGGTGCGCGGCTCCACTGCCGACGAACGGCCGGGCAAGCTCGGCACCGTGCGCTACACAGTGTCGGACGGCACCAAAAATCCGCTCTATACCGTGCGCGGCGAGGCCACCGTCTACCTGCTCGAGGCATCCGTTCCGCAGGCTCCGATCGCCAGAAACGACAGCGTCTCAGTGCGGGTCGGTGCCCAGATCGACATTCCGGTGCTCAACAACGATGTGGCACCCGACGGCAACATCGTGATGCTCAACGCCGAGTCCGTGCAAAACCGCAGCGACCAGGGCCTCGCCTTCGCAGCTGGAGCCGAACTGCGCTACCTCGCCCCCGACGAACCGGGCAGCTACGAGCTCGCCTATAGCGTCTACACCGCTGGCGCTCCCGAACTCATCGACTCGGCCGTAGTCTCGGTGGAGGTGCTCGCCAACGGAGAGAACACGGCTCCGCAGCCGCACACCCTCTACGGTCGGGTGCTGTCGGGCGAGACGATTGAGATTCCTTTCAACAGCTTCGGCACCGATCCCGACGGCGATACCGTCGTGCTCGATCGAGTGCTGACCCAGCCGGCGCGCGGCACGGCCTCGCTCAATGCCACCGGGGATGCCATCGTCTTCTCCAGCCCGCTCGACTATCACGGCGCCATCGAATTTCAGTATCGCGTGCGCGACACCGCCGGGTCCGCCGGCGTCGCTCTCGTGCGCATCGGCGTGCTCGACCAGCGTTCCAACCCGAGCCCGATCACCTTCAGCGACTACGTCGAGGTGCAGGCAGGGCCGGGCAACCAGGTCGTCGTTTTTCCTGCCGCCAACGACATCGAACCCGGCGGCGGCAGACTGACCCTGAGTGCCGTCACCCCCGACGCGGCGGTCAGCACCGATGAGTATGACGCCCTGGCGCAGCGCATCGACTCCGTCACCGATGAGCGAGTGGTGTTCACGGCCGGCGACGAGCCTGGCCTGCTCACCTTCGTCTACTCGGTGACCAACGCCAACGATGATGTCGGCCAGGGCCTCATCGTGGTCAAGGTTGTGCGCACCTCGGTGCCCGACTATCCGGTCGTGATCGATACGACCCTGACCCTTGACGAACGAGACGGGTTCCCGAAGGGCATCGACGTGGTCACCGACAAGGTGTCCTGGAACTCTGGAGATGTTTCTGACCTCACCCTGACCCTGTGGGGTGACCACCCGGGCCTCGACGTGTCCGGCTGGAAGATCAGCGGCGACGTTCCCGACGAGGGACTGCTTGCACCGTTCGCCGTGACCGGACCGAATTTTCAGGGTGTCGTAGTGACCACCTATGGGTTCCTCCGCATTCCGGCGAAGGATGCGATCATCATCGCGCTCAAAAAAGGAAACGTCGACCAAAACGTGCGGGAAGACGCTGCCGTCAGCTTTGATCTGACGAGCCTCGTATCGATTCCCGCTGATTCCACGCTGGAACTGCAACGCACCGGCATCCGTTCGTCGGGGGAGCGGGGCAACGCGACGTGTACGTTCGACTCCGGCACGACCGTCACCTACACGGCTGGTTCCGATGCACCGTGGACCGACTCCTGCACGGTGCCTGCCCGTATCGACGGGCAGGAGGACTACACGCAGCTGGTTGTGCCGATCGTGGTCCAGCCGCTCGATCCTCAGCCGGAACTGCGGCCGGCGGCGCTCACTGCAAGCCCCGGCTCGGAAGCTATTCGTTACGACCTCAGCCACATGGTCGAGTGGCAGGGCAAGGGCGACGTGCCAGCACTGACCTTTGCGATCGACTACTCGTCTGACCAGTTCACCGTGACGCAGGACGGCTCCATTCTCACGATCGGTGTCGCTGACAACGCCGTGGCCGGCCGCGAGGCAGCGGTCACGGTGAGCCTGTCGAGTCACCGCGAGGCGATTGCGGCGGCACTCGTACTCAAGGTGGGCCCGGCGCCGAGCGAACTGCCCAAGGGCGGCACCGTGGCGACGACCTGCACCCAATCGTCGGGATCGAGCTGCTCGATTGCGGTCGTCGGCACCGCTGGCGAGGTCAACCTCTACCGTGGCACCCCACTTGAACTGGTCTCCGTCACCGCCCCGAGTACCTGCGTGGGAGTGTCGTTCGCGGTCGAGAATTTGCGAAACGTGCGGGCCACCTGGTCTGGTGACACCGCCGGCGGGGTCTGCGAGGCGAGCTTTGTGGTGCGCGACGCCCAGGGCAAGCTCAGCGCCGGAAGCCGCAACGGGGTGGTCACGGTTGACCTGCGGGGCTACCCGAAGGCGCCGAACGCGGTGGCCCAGATCGCCTACGCTGACCAGGCCATCACACTCTCAGTTAGCCCGGGCGGTGCCAATGCAGCCTACCCAGCCCTGGAAGGATTCACTCTCTACCGCAACGGTGCCTCGGTGGCCCGCTGTGACACGTCGGGTGACTGCGGGGTGATTCGAACCGCCAAAAACGGTGAGAAGGCGCTCTACGAGGCTAAAGCCGTCAACTCGGTCGGTGAATCCCGCAGCGCCGTCAGCGTCACGGCCTGGTCGTATGACACCCCGGGCATGGGCGAACTCACGGCCGAGCCGGTCTTCGACGAAGGGACGACGACGGCGCAGGGCGTTGTTACCGTGAAGATCAGAAACGACGACCCATCAACCAACCGGTACAGCGTCAACGGCACGGAAGAAGCCGTTGCAACTCCCGGTGTAGGAACGACGGAATTCAGTCGCGTGCTGCCCGTCGGCGAGCAGACGATCACCGTCACACCGTTGAGTAAGTACGACCAGCCGGCCGGCAGCGGACCCACCGACCTGTCGTTCAACCAGCCGGTGACCGTGGCCGGATCTCCCTCGGTCGCTGCGGGCACCTTGGACTCCGCGAACACCTCGATCACGGTGTCGGGCACCTCGCCAAACAAGAACTTCAGCGCTGAGGCCGAACATATTCTCTTTGTGGCATCGACCGCACCAGGTGCCGTCTGCACGCTCACTCCGGCGGGATTTACCTCGGCGGGAAACCGCACTTCGAAGGATTCCACGATCGGTGGCCTAACCAAGCACACCAACTACTACGTGACGGTCTGCTATTCCAATGGATATGGGGAGGCAGCTGACAGCGTCGGCCCCATCACGACCTGGGTCCAGCCCTCCGCTCCGGGCGACGGCTCGTACACCTACGGTATGGCGACGCCGGCCAGCGGCCAGAGCACTGGTCAATACCTGATCACGACGCCCACATCGTCGGCCACCGTTCCCGCTGACTTCGTGGTCGACTGGGCCAACTACGACGAGACCACCGGCTCGACCGTGTTCGGCGCTGATCCCGGTATCACCGTGCGGTACTGCATCGAGGACGATACCGCTCACTGTAGCGACTGGTCGACGGTGACAGCAGCCGATACCGGTAAAGCCTGGCAAGTCACGTACGGGGTCACCACTCTCACCACGCAGGGTTGCGTTGTCAGCAGCACGATCGCCGTCGCTGTCACGGCGACCGACAGCGGCCTTGCCAAGGGCGCTGTTGACGCAGCACAGTACGACGTGCCGGGCGAGAACAACACACGTGTCTGGGTGAATGGCGACGAGAACGTACCCGCCAACGCACAGCAGACCCAACAGATTATGTGGACGATCACCTGGACAGCTCCGGGAACCAAAGACCTCCCTTCCGTCTCCGGCACCTTGGCCGGTCCCATGAACTGTGTCGCAGCGAACGCGCCCACCACCTAAATCTCGCCCCACTGAAAGAGCTACACACATGACAATCACCCCGGAACAGGCAGACTGGTTCACCGCGACCTTCACGATGATGGTCGACAACGTGGAGCAGGTCGTGCTCGGAAAGCGCCACGTGATCGAACTCGCCTTCACCGCTATGGTCAGCGAGGGCCACCTGCTGCTCGAGGACTACCCGGGCACCGGCAAAACCTCGCTCGCCCGCGCCATGTCGCAGACCGTGCAGGGTGTCTCGACCCGTATTCAGTTCACCCCCGACCTGTTGCCCGGAGACGTGACCGGAATCACCGTCTACGACCAGAAGACCGGCGAGTTCGAGTTTCACAGCGGACCCATCTTCGCCAACGTCGTACTCGCCGACGAGATCAACCGGGCCAGCCCGAAGACCCAGTCGGCGCTGCTTGAAGCGATGGAAGAGGGCAACGTCACCATCGACGGCGTCACCCGCTCCACCGGGGTGCCGTTCCTCGTCATCGCCACCCAGAACCCGATCGAGCAGGCCGGTACCTACCGGCTGCCAGAAGCCCAGCTCGACCGGTTCATGATGAAGGCCTCGCTCGGCTATCCCGACCTCGCCTCGACCATTCGCATTCTCGAGGGCACCGCTGACGTGCGCCACGAACTTGCCCCCGTCATCACCCCGCAGGCGCTCGTGAGCATGAGCGACATTGCGCGCTCAGTGTTCGTGAACCCGCTCGTCTATGACTACATCGGCCGCCTGGTCGAGGCCACCCGCGACGCCCGCCAGGTGCGCATGGGCGTCAGTGTGCGCGGCGCCCGCGCCCTCACCAAGGCCGCCAAAACCTGGGCGGTCGCCCACGGGCGCACCTTCGTCACCCCCGACGACGTCAAGGCCCTCGCCGACCAGGTGTTGGCGCACCGCTGCGTGCTCGACCCCGAGGCCGAGTTCGATGGCGTCACCGCGAGCGCCGTCATCGGCCAGATTCTGCTCGACGTCGTTCCGCCCAGTCGGAGCGACCTGGCGTGAGCTTTCACACCGAATCGCGTCGCGCACGTACATCGACGCTGACGCGCACTTCCACCCAGAGCAGGTATGCCACGCATACCCGGTATAGCACCACGCGCACGAACACGTCGACGACGTTGACCCTCGTGGATGCTGTCGTGCTCTGGATGCGCGTGTCGCGAACGGTGCGAAACGGTGTGAAGGCATCCGTCGAATGGGTCGGTGAAACGGTTACACCGGCCGGCTGGGTGGTGGTCGCCACCGCCATCGTGCTGTTGCCGCTCGGCCTGGTCTTCGGCTGGACCGAGCTGATCGTCACGGGCTGTGTGGCGGTGGCCCTCATTCTCATCTCGCTGCCCTTTCTGGCCGGCGGCCGCGCCTATAGCGTGGATTTCGTCCTGCCGGTCGATCGGGTCGTGGCCGGTTCCGAGGTAATCGGCACCCTCACCGTTACCAACGTCTCCAAACGGCTCGAGCTGCCGGGGCGCGTCGACGTTCCCATCGGCAAGGGGCTGGCGGATGTCTATGTGCCGCTGCTGCGCGCCGGCCAGGTTCACGAAGAGTATGTTCGCGTGCCGGCCTACCGCCGCGGGGTCATCGACGTGGGCCCGGTCACGACCGTGCGCAGTGACCCACTCGGTGTGCTCGGCCGCTCACGGCCCTGGGCCGACGTCGACCGATTGTTCGTGCACCCGGTGACCGTGTCGATTCCGAGTACGAGCGCCGGTTTCGTGCGCGACCTCGAGGGCAACCCCACGAGCGATATCGTCGACTCCGACATCTCTTTTCACGCCATTCGCGAGTATGCGCCTGGTGACGGGCAGCGGCACATCCACTGGAAGTCCACCGCGAAGACCGGCAAACTCATGGTTCGACAGTTCGAAGAGAGCCGACGCTCACGCCTGGCCATCGTGCTGAGCCTCAACGCCGCCGAATACGCCTCCGAGGATGAGTTCGAGATGGCCGTCAGTGCCGCTGGCTCGCTCGGCGTACGTGCGATTCGTGATGGACGGGACCTGGCCGTCGTGGCGAGCGAGGAGATCCCCGATATCGTGCGCAGCAGCATCCGTTCTGTGCGCAGCCTGAGTGTCGTGTCGACGCGTACCCTGCTCGATGACCTCACCGCGATCGAAACCAGTCCACACGCGATGCACGTCGAAGATGTCTGCGTGCTCGCCGCGCAGGTGGTGCCCGATATTTCCATCGCGTTCGTGGTCTGCGGTTCCGCCATGACCGCGCGGCGATTGCAAGCCCTCACCCTCAAATTCGCCGGCAACGTGCAGGTCGTCGCTGTGCTGTGCAACCCCAACGAACAGCCGAGTTTTCGTGACCTGGCCGGCACGAGCGTGCTGACCATCGGCGTGCTCGACGACTTTCGTTCCCTGCTGAGCCGAAGAGCCGCATGAGTACGCCCGTACAACACCGTGTCCACGTGATCAACGCCCTGTTCATCGTGGCCATGATGCTCGTTGCCGTCTGGGCGGCCTGGCCGATCTACCAGGCCACCAGCTACCTGATCATGGCGGCCGGAGCGGTTCTGACCGGGGTGGCCCTCGCCTGGCTCGGGGAGCGCCGTGGCTGGTCGTGGTTCACCATGCTGCTCACCGTGCTGGGCGCCTACCTCGTGCTCGGAGTCCCGCTCGCGGTGCCGACCGCCCTCACCGGTATTGACGGCGTGCTCGGTGGGCTGCTCGACCTGGTGACGGCCACGGTGTTCAGCTGGAAAGAGCTCGTCACCATTCAACTGCCGGTCGGCTCGTATCAATCACTGCTCGCCCCGGCCTTTCTCCTGTTTCTCGGCGGCACCACGGCCGCGCTTACTCTGGCCTGGCGCGGCGGCCGGCTCGTGGCCCTCGCCGTGCCGCTGGTCTTTGGCGTGCAACTGTTCGGCCTGGTCTTCGGCTCGAGCGCCGTGAGCGTTCCGTTGACCGTGGTCGGGGTGAGCGTGCCGGCTCCGCGTGAAAGCCTGATCGGCCTGGCCGCTCTGCTGCTCGCCTTCGGCTTTCTGGCCTGGCGCACCCATCTGTCCCGAACCGCGGCGCTCGACCTCGCTGCCCATACGACCGGGGTACGGCGCACTCCTGGCGCTCTCGGTGGTCGCATCCGTCGGGCCATTCTGGCCTTCGGGGTACTCGTGCTCGCCATCGGCATCACCCTCGGCGCACTCTCGGCCGTCGCGGCCACGCCGACCCGTGAGGTGCTGCGCAGCAGTATCGACCCGGCCGTCGAACTGCGCGAGTACGTCAGTCCGCTCAGCCAATACCGCAGCTTTTTCAGCGCCGAGCAGTACGACGCCGAGCTGTTCACGGTAACCGGCACCGCGGTCGACGACGGCACCGCCTCTCGCGTGCGCCTGGCCGTGCTCAGCTATTACGACGGTGAAGTCTTTCGGGTCGTGAACCCGGCCGGCGGCGTGAGCGACCAGACCACCGCCTTTGCTCGGGTGCCGCACGCGCGCGGCGTAAGCGCCGACAGCGACGCGGCCCGCTTCGACATTGCCGGGTACTCCGGCGTCTGGATGCCGGGGGCCGGCGCGCTGTCGAGCATCCGCTTCGCCGGTGATCGCGCTGCTGACCTGAGCGACGGATTCTTCTACAACGCAAATACGGCATCCGGAATTCAACTCAAAGCCCTGACCAACGGTGACCGCTACACGATCGTCTTCGAGCGGCAAGCGGATGCGACGAACCTCGCCGCTCTCGCCGGCCCGGCCAGCAGCTCGATCGATGACACGCTGATTCCGCAGAGCCTGATCGACTGGGTCGACGCCCAGGCAATCACGCGTGATGGCGCCGGTTTGGCCGAGCTGGTCACCCGCCTGCGCGAGCGCGGCTACCTCAGCCACGCTCTGACCGTGCCTGCGGCGACTTCCTGGACCGCCGACCTCGGCGACTACCAATTCTCGCCGAGCCTGTCCGGGCATTCGGTCGCCCGCATTGACGCGCTCTTCACTGCGCTGCTCGAAAAGCAGAACAGCACGACCGCCACCGAGAATTCCCAGCTCGTGGCTGGAGTCGGTGATGACGAACAGTTTGCCGTGGCTGCCGCTCTGCTCGCCCGTCATCTCGGATTCGAGTCTCGGGTGGTGCTGGGATTCACCCTCGGAGCGGCCGAGGCTGCTGATTCGGGCGTACCGGGCGATTGCCTCGCGGGCGTCTGTTCGGGGCAGAACCTCGCGGCCTGGGTGGAGGTCGGCAGCGGCGATGGCACCTGGGTCACTGTTGACGCGACCCCGCAATTTCAGAACCCGCTCTCACCCATCGACGACACGAGGCGCGACCCGCAGCACAACACCGAGGTCATCGCCGAGGGAGCCACCGAGCAGCGCGCGCCAGAGGCCAACCCCACCAGCGGCGAAGATCAGCAGGAACAGGATCCGGTCACCGGCTCCGACCTCGCTTGGCTGTTCGCGGCCCTCAAGATTGGCGGCATCAGCCTGGCCACATTGCTCGCGATCAGCACGCCGTTCCTGGTCATTGTCGGTGCCAAACTCACACGCCGCCGTGACCGGGCGCGGGCCACCGACGTGTCGGCGCGGTTCGCCGGCGGCTGGGACGAATACATCGACGCCGCCGTCGACCGTGGCCTGGCCGACCAGGGGAGCATGACCCGGGTCGAGACCGCCGCGCACTACCGATCGGTCGGTGGAGCACAGCTCGCGACCCTGGCTGACCGGGCCGTTTTCGGCGAAGCATCGCCGCGAGCCGCCGATAGCGACGCCTTCTGGGCACTCGTCACGGCCGAACGAGCGAGCATCGCCGCGAGCGGGACGAGGCGCCAACGCTTGCGCGCTGCCATCTCGCTGCGCTCCTTTTCTCGGCTAGCCGATGCCGGCCGACTCTTCACTTTTCGACCCAGCGCATCTCGACGCGACGTCACCACAGTGCGCCCGAACCGGCGCGACACCAGCAGAATGGGGGAGCGGCCGCCCGTCAGCGGCCGCAAAGCATAAATGGATGAATCATCTGGAGCTATGATCACGATAATCGCGGTCGCTGTGCTGGTCAGTCTCGGCGTGTACGTCTTCTCGTCGATCGGTCTCGGTAAAGTTTTTGTGAAGCTCGGAGAACAGGCCTGGAAGGGCTGGGTGCCGATCGTCAACAGCATCACCCTGTATGAACTCGGCCGCTATTCAGCCCTGTGGGTGGTGGGCCTCTTTATCCCCGTCGCGAACGTGGTGGCCCTCGTCGTGCTCGTGCTGGCGGTCAACAACGTCAACCGGCGTCTCGGCCGCGGCGGCGGCTTCACCCTGCTCTACCTGGTCAGCAGTCCCATCTGGGCCTGCGTGCTCGGGTTCGGGAAGTCCGTCGACACCGGCTGGCTGCCCGGGATCCCCGCGACCGGGTACGTTCCGTTCGCCCCGGTGACGTCGCTATCGATGCCGCCGGCACCGCCGACGGCTCCCGCATCGGCCGGCCACCACGTGCTGACACCGATGCCGCCCGCACCGCCCGCACCGCCCGCACCGCCCGCGTCGCCCGCGTCGCCAAACGTGCCTGCTCAGCTTGCCGTTGCGCTACTTCCCCCGGCCCCGCCAGCAGCCTTTCCGGCGACCACAGCGGCCGCCCCGCTCGCGCCTCCGGTTCCGCACGGCCTGCCCAGCGGTCCGCCGCCGTTCTACGTGAGCGTGCCTCCGGCCCCAGCTCCAGCCCCTGCCTCGCCGGTGTTGTCGGCCTCGGCCGTTCTTCCTGCGCCGCCGGTCGTCGCCGCACCGGTTGCGCCTTCGGTCGTCGCCGCGCCGCCCGCGCCGCCGGCGCTTTCGGTCGTCTCTGCACCGGTCGCCGCGCCGGTGAATCCATGGGCTCCGCCGGCGCCGATCGTTCAGGCAAGCACGGCACCGGTCCCGGCACCGATCCGCACAGTGTTTCCGGTCGAGGTTGCCGCGCAGGTTTCTGCGGTCATACCCTTCGCAGCGCGCGCAGCACACGCTAGTGACGTAGCTGAAGACGAATCCGAGGACGACGACGAGACCATGATCGTCGTGCGTCGTATGAAGCCGTGGACGCTCGAAACCGAACACGGGCTGAAAGTCTCGCTCACCAAACCGGTAGTGCTGCTTGGCCGCAACCCCGCGCGAGGCGGGGCACACTTAGACGCACAGTTAGTTCCACTGCATGACCCGGGCAAGACGGTGTCGAAGACCCACGCCCGCCTGGATTTTGTCGATGGAGCGTGGGGTATCAGCGACTTGCACTCGACCAACGGTGTCGTGCTCATCGATGGCGGAGGCTTTGAAAATGAGCTCGATGCGGGTGCGAGTGCGCCCCTGACCGATCGGTTCCTTCTCGGGGAACTCGCGGCGCGCATCTACCTGGAGGCCTGAGCCATGGCATACCTCCCTGACCCTCGAGCGAGCAGTGCCGGAGTGTCGCTGCAGTGCGGCTCCCGCACAGATGTCGGCCGCAAACGACATGACAATGAAGACTCGCTGCTAGCGTCCCAACCAGTGTTCATCGTCGCCGACGGCATGGGCGGGCTCGAAGCCGGCCAGCGAGCCAGCTCGGCCGTGATCGCCGAATTTCAGGCCTGCGTCGGCCGCGTCGATGTTGCGGCCGACGACGTAGTGGCTGCGGTTCTGCGCGCACACACCGCAGTTCGCGCCGTGTCGGATTCGACCGGGCGCGGCGCGGGCAGCACCCTCACCGGTCTGGTGCTCATCGACCACGAAGATTTCCCGCAATGGCTCATCGTGAACGTCGGCGACTCGCGCGTCTACCGCCTGCACGGTGGCGAGTTTCAGCAGCTCACCGTCGACCATTCCCTGGCTCAGGAACTCATCGACGAGGGTTCACTTCTGAAAGCGGATGTCGCCACCTTCGCGCGAAAAAATGTCATCACTCGCGCGATGGGCGCCGACAACAGCAATGCCGACTATTGGCTGCGCCCGGTCGTGACCGGCGAACGCCTGCTGGTGTGTTCCGACGGGCTCAGCGGCGAGCTTTCCGACGAGGCTATCAAGGCCGGATTGACCCTCGGCGGTGGCACCCAGCAGACGGCGGATGCGCTGCTCGCCGGCGCCCTCGAACACGGCGGACGCGATAACGTTTCCGTGATCGTGATCGATGTCATCGCCGGCGGGGTCAGCTCGTGGCACGGCGTCCCGGTCGGCGACGACCAGCCCGACACCCGCACCGAAGACACCCGACCGGTGCAACGAGTGGCTCGCAATGCGGCCCGCTGAACCGACAGGGGTCGCTGGGCCGGACATTGATGACACCGTCATCGTTGGGCGAACTGCAGATGAACATACGCGTATTGTGCGGCGCGCGAATGACGATCACACCCGCCGCGTGGTGCGGCAGCCTCCCACCGAGGCCGGGGATTCTGCGACCACGCCGCACGAGGATGACGCGACTGCCGACCAGGCCGACGAGGCTACCGTACAGTCCTCCAGGGGCAGCACGGCCACCGACACGCTGTTGAGCCAGCGGCGGGCGACCGCCCCCGTGCACACTCCGGTCGTTGATTCCCTGCAACGCCGATACCAGCCGCCGCAGGTGCAGAGCGGTGCGAGTGTGCGCTACGCGGCGCGGCCAACTCCGACGATTATTTCGCCGCAGGCCCCGGTGCCAAGACCCGACGTGCTGCCCGACCTGGCCCGGCTCCGTCTGGCTGACGCGGCCGCCGAGATTCGCGAGCGTGCCGAAGTCATAAAACGTCGCCGTCGCCGATTCACGCTGATGGCGATCATCTCGAGCACCGTTCTGGTCGTGCTCGCAGCCGCTGCCTACACCGTTTTCACGATTTTCACGTGGTGATCGCGCCTCGTCTGATCGCCACCCCATGCTGTGCCCGTAAGCACGCACCGACACGCTAGGAGCTTTACTCTCGTGACAGATTCCACCTTGCCCCTGCACCTGGAAGCCGCCGACCCGGCGACCCCGCAAATCCGGCTCGCGGAAATTGCCGCCGCCCACCACGAGTTGCACCCGGTCATCGCCGGGAACCCGTCGTGCTACCCGGCCCTGATTGAGTGGATGCTTCAGCTCGGCACTATCACTCCCGTGATGCCTGCGCCCGCCGAAGTCACACCCACCGCAGCGGTCCCCTGTGTCGCTGCTCCGTTCGAGGCCGCCGGCGCGACCCCGAGGCAGGCAGCAGACGCGGCGGCATCCGCTCTGGCAAACCCGTATGCCAGGCCAGACCAGTCCTCCAAGCGACCGCCCAAGAAACTGTTGATCTGGGGATCAATCGGGGTCATCGTGTTACTCGTCGGCGGTGGCGGTGTGTGGGCCTACGGGGCCATCTTCTCGAAGCTGGGCGGGGCATCCTCTCCAACGGCCGCGGTCGAGAAACTGCTCGCCGGCACGGCTGATCGGGACCTGATCAGCGTGTACGGCTCGTTGTCTCCCGCTGAAGTTGAATCGTTCAAGGTTCCGATCGATCAGCTCGGCGCCATCGCCATGGACGACGAGAACGGCGACCCGGTCGATATGCCGGAGCTCATCAATACGGTCGTCGACAGCTTGAATATCACCCTGACCGGGATTGAACTCGAGGCAGAAGACGTTGAAGACGGTATCGCGGTCGTCACCATCACGGCGGGTGAGCTGACCATGAACGGTGATGCCGAAACGATCGCGGACGCCTACCTCGAGGTCGTGGGGCCGCAGCTGCGTCTCCAGCAGGAGTCGTGGGGCTCCGATGACAGAAACACCGACTCGATGATCGCCGACCTGCGCGAGTCGTCGATTGAGGAGCTCAACGACATGCTGCCGTTTACACAGACCGCCGCCGACCTCGCCGACACGCTCGGACACGATGCGACCATCGTCACCGTTCGTGAGGGTGGCTCCTGGTATGTCAGCCCGCTGCTCACGACCGGTGAGAACATTCTGCAGAGCGGATCGCACGATTCCACGCGAGGCAACCTGGTCGCCGCCGACGACGCGGCCACGTTCGACACCGCGGCCGCTGCTGCCGAAGGATTCGCCGAGGCCGTGATCGCATTCGGCGAGAACGGCGACTACGGCGACCTCGCCGCCGTGATGCCCGAGTCGGAACGTCGTTTTCTCAGTCTGTACGGTGACGCGCTCATGCCCACCGATGGTGACGGTGACTTCGACAACCTGCAGGTCACCGACTTTTCGGTGACCCCAGAGGTCAACGGCGACACCGCTCACCTCGACCTCGACAGCATCGTGATCGAGGGCGACGGCTACAACTGGCCGTACCGCAGCGAATTCTCCGGGGTCTGTGTAGCTACGGATTCCGGTTACTCGTCGTTCGAGGGATGCCTCGACGATGCTTCCTGGATGAAGGAACTCGGTGCCGACAGCTGGCAGGTTCTCGCCGTGGAGGAGAAGAGCGGATGGTTCGTCAGCCCCATGCGCACCGTGGCCGACGTGGCCGGCATCGCTGTGGGGAACCTGGTACGACTCAGCCAGGACGGCAAGCTCGACCGGCTCTACCAGTGACAACCTCGCGAGACAGTGACAAGAATCCAGAACGAACACAGAGGACTCAAATGACCTTCGACCCGAACGCCCCCCAGCAGCCGCCAGCGACGCCGCAGCCCGCGCCTCCGCAGTATGTCGCGCCGCCGGTCGCCCCGCAGTATGTCGCACCGCAGTATGTCGCCCCGCAGCATGGCGCCCCGCAGTACGCTGCACCCGTCGCGCCGGCACGGTACGCGCCCGCCCGACCGAATCCGTTCGCCGGTATCCCGTCGTCCGACTGGGCGCGAGACGGCGGAGCTCTGCTGTTACTCCTGAGCTCCCTGGCCCTACCGTGGATGTTCAGCACTGACTTCGGAATGAGCGAAACGATCGGAGCGACTGGCCATATCGAGGTCATCCTGATCACACTGCTGTCGCTGTTCTCGCTCAGCCTCACCTACCTGCTGCGCGCCGGAGTCTTCAGTCCCGGCATCGGGCTGGCCCAGATCTGGTTGATCCGACTGCTGGTCAACGTTCCCTACGCGCTTCTCGTTCTGGGATTCATGCTCGTCGACGCTTTCTCGAAGGATGAAACGCCCGGGCTCGGCTACGCGGCCGCGTTCGGACTGGCCGGGGCATTCCTCGCTAGCCAGCCGCGCTCTGCAGAACTGGTCGGAATCGTCGGTTACCACCCGGTCGCCCGCCTCTGGCACCGCATCGTCATCGGCTATGGCGCGGTCGTGACCCTGACCGTGCTGGGGGCGATCATTCTCGGAGTCGTAGGGTCACCCGTTCAATTTGGCGCTCTGGTGCTGCTCTCCGCGGTCGTGGCCTTGCTCGCCGGTGCGGCCGGCGTGCTGCTGCCCATCTACGGAATTCTCCGCGGCAACGCGATCTGGCTCACCGTCGGGCGCACGCTCGGCGGCATCGCAATCGGAGTCATCACGATCGACGCGCTCACCGATTTTGGTCTGTCCTTTGGCGGGGTCGAATCGCTCAGCTGGGGCGGCTATCCGCTCATTCTGCTCGCCGGGCTGTTCGGCTTGACGTCGGCGCCGGCGCTGCGCCTGGCGATGGTTCCGCTTGAGCCGATTGTGAAATGGTTCGGCGTCGCTTCGCTCACGTTCGTGCTCATCATCGGCACCGCCGGGCTGAGCGTGCTGCTGGTCATCGCGAACCTCATCGGCAGCGGTGCCAGTACCGGTGCTACCGGGTTGAACATCGGCGCCACGATCGTGCTCTCGATCATCATCGTTGTGGCCATTATCGCCCGCACCACCCTGCGGTCAAACCCGGCCGGCAGCCAGTGGCTGGTACTCGGCCTCACCGGCCTCATCACCGTGCTCGGCATCGTTTTCGTCGTGCTGCGCGGGCAAACCATCACCGACGGCAATCTGAGCACGCTCTATTCCTGGCTGTTCGAGGGCGCAGAATACGCTTCCTTCTCCCTGGTCATCCTGAGTACCGCGGCCATGCTGAGCCTCGCCCTGGCCTTCGGACTGCCCGCGCTGGTGTTCTATGCACTGACCATGCCGGCATCCGTTCGTAGCTACTTCACGCAGTACGGCCCGGTTCGGGCCCAGGCACCGGCGGCCTACACCGGCTATGCCGCAGCACCGGTTGCAGCGCCGATCACTCCAACGGATGCCGCGGCGCCCGTCGTTCCCGCCACCGCGCCCCAAAGGCCAGTCGCCGTTCCCGTTTCGCCGCCACCGCCCCGAACGGCGCCGCCAGCTCCTCCGGCGCCTGTCCCCGTGCCAGTTGCAGTAATCATCGCAGCGCCCAGCGCGGCCAGCCTGGCGGCCGATGACCCGAACACTTCGGCCGCCGAGTTTTACGACCTGGCGCAGAACCACCCGGAGGTTTGGCCGCAACTCGCGGGCAATCCGAGTGCTTACCCCGACCTGCTCGCCTGGTTGGCGCAGTCGCCCGATCCTCTCGTACAGCAGGCGCTGCGCGCCCGCGGGCTCTAGCCCCACGGGCTGCCTGCCGAGTACCAGCCCCGCGCTCCAGCGGGTGCTGGGCGGGGCGGGGCTGGGCTGGGCTGGGCTGGCCAGTCGACCGTTGCGCGCACGCGGAATCTATCGCGCCGAAATCTCGTCGCCTAGAAGCTTCGCTATTTTCAGATAGCGGAACCGGATCGCCCCGATAGCAGGGCGGCAGGGCTTAGTTGCGCCAGTACGGTTCGGGGCTGGGGGTGTTGGCGCGGTGGCTGTGGGCGGGGCGCCAGGTTTGGGTGGGGTCCCAGAGGAGTGGGCCGCGTACTTGGGGTCTGCCATTGATCATGCGGATTGTCCACCCGTTGGTGTCGATGGTGTGGTGGTGGAACCAGCAGAGGAGGACGCCGTTGTCGGTCCAACGCTAATCTGACCTCTATGAAGATAGTGACGGCTGCGGCTGTGTACGCACGCATTTCCTCCGACCAAACAGGCGAAGGTCTCGGAGTCAAACGTCAACTCGAGGACTGTCGGAAGCTGGCCGCTGAGCGCGGCTGGACGATCGCCGAAGAGTACATCGACAACGATGTTTCAGCGTATCGAGGCAAGGCGCGCCCGGAATACGTGCGGATGCTTGCTGACATCGCGGAGGGCCGTCGCGACGCCGTGATTGCCTACCACCAGGACCGATTGACCCGCCGCCCGATGGAGTGGGAACAGTTCGTCGATCTCTGCGACAAGGCGGGCGTCGAGCAGCTGGCCACGGTCACATCGGATATCAACTTCGGCAACGACAACGGCATGCTGATCGCCCGAATCACGGCCGCAGTCGCCGCGAACGAGTCAGCGCGTAAGTCCGCACGGATCAACCGAAAGATCCAGCAGAACGTGGAGCAGGGGAAACCCAACGGCGGCGCACAACGCCCGTTCGGATACGACGAGGACAAACTGACGATCCGAGAATCCGAGGCTGAAGTCGTGCGTGAGGTTGTGGATCGCTTTCTTGCCGGTGAGTCGGTCCGGTCTTTGGCGGCGTGGATGAACGACGAGCAGATCCCCACCACGTCGGGCGGCAGGAACTGGCGCACCACAACCCTCCGCGGAATCCTTCGTTCCGGACGCATTGCCGGCCTGCGGGATCATCACGGCGAGGCGGTGGGGCCAGCTGCGTGGCCATCCCTCGTCAGCGAAGCCAAGCACCACCAGATTCTCGCAATGTTCGAGACGAAGAAGAACACGGGGAGGCGTGCACCGCGCCGGTATCTGTTGTCCGGAATGCTTCGCTGTGGAAAATGCGGTGCCCCGCTCTACAGCGCGGCCCGCGCGGACCGACGCCGATACGTGTGCTTGTCAGGCCCGGATCACCGTGGCTGCGGGCGGCTCACCGTGGTTGCGCAGCCGGTGGAGGAGTTGATTGCGACGGCTGTGCTGATGCGCCTGGACACATCTGTCATGGGCGACACACTGTCCGGACGGGCAGCAGCCGACGAACGCCAATCAACGCTCTTGGCCGAGTTGCAGACCGCGCAGTCGAAGATGACTGAGCTGTCCGAGATGTGGGCCGCGGGTGAAATCTCCCGGCCCGAATGGAGGGCGGCTCGGACTCCACTCGAAGCGAGAGTCGAGAACGCCCAACGACAACTCGATCAGATCATTGGCACACATGCGCTCGATGGGTTGGTCGGCCACGGTGAGGAACTGGCGGCAGGTTGGGACGGTCTGAACCTCGACCGACAGGTCGCGATCGTCCGGGCCGTCCTCGACTACGCGACCATCCTTCCCGGCCTCCTAGGCACACGGACGGTCGACCCGTCGCGTGTCGTTCCCAGCTGGCAGCTGTGAGGGACGGCGCGCCGCGTCCTGGCTGCCCCGCTCGTCCCGCTGCACCCCACTTCTCAACAGCACGCCAACCAGGGCGACGACAGCAGGATTCGTTACCCCCACAGGCACACCTTGAGCCGCACAGGAGGCCTCGAGCCACGCCTGAACGGCAACACGATCGATGCCCATCATCGACCCCACTGGGCCCACACAGCTGGCGGCCCTTGCCAGTTTTCATTCTCCGCCGACGACCACTGATGCACGGGACCCGACGAAAACAGTTCCGAGGCCTGCGAGAGCACATCGCTGGCGGAGGACCCGCACAGTGACATGACTTCAGGCTTGAATCCCTGCGCCACATCGTACCGGTGAAGGCCGAGCACTCGAGCGTCCAAGTCGGTGAACGTCTTTGCGACGTACTTCGAGAGATAACCGGCAGCGCGTCGCGCCTCCGAGAGCGGACCGGAGCCGACCGGAAGGTCTCCTAGCAACTTGATGTGCACGAACCCGTGGCCCCAGGCAGATTCGATCAGTGACCGCTTGATGTACCGGCCAGCCGCGAAGTGCGCGTGCAGACCATGACCGGACGTGTGCCACTCTGGAACCCAGATATACGGCAGTGGCTTGCCGCCCAGTAACAAGCGCAGTGACCGAAAGAACTCCCCTAAGTGCACACGCAGCAGGGCAGGGTCGTGGCAGCCTTCACCAGCGAATGTCAGCGTGCCGAGCCGGTTCAGGCGGTTCGCCGCGCAGTACCGTCGTAGGGTCGCTTGTGCACGCCGCCCTGCCTCGGACGCTGCGCGTTCAGGATCAGCAGCGAAGCCGCGCGAGACATACGCTGGGACCCTGGGTGCCGAAGAGTGAAAGGTGCCGCCCCCTTCACCTGCGTCGGGGTAGAGGCTAAAACGCCAGCCGGCATCAGGCCGCACGAGCTGCCGGATCGTATGTAACGGCATGGATTCACTCACTTTGACCTCTCGAAATGAAGGGTTCGCTCGGAGCTCGTCGGAGCGAAAGACTCGTTTGTTGATTGGCTGGTGACTGGTTGCGGGCAGCTGAGAAGCCGTCCGCAACCGGCGTCCCCACTACTCGGCGCGCGAGATGGTCACGCGGTGGAACTTGCCGCGTCTGAGGACCACCGCCTGGCCTTTGCGTAGGCGGGTCGCATCAAACCTCGAATGAGTTGGCGAGGCACCGAGGATCGAGCGAGCTTGCTCGACTGACGTGCATCCAAGAGCGAGCCGAGAGGGGAAACCCTGACGGATGACGGACGGGAGGACATCCGTCGTCGGCTGTTGTGTGGCTGCGACGACGACGATGCCCGCAGCGCGGCCGCGATTCACCAGCCATTCAAAGGACGCCTCAAGCTTCTTGTCGCGAAGGAGCTCCGCGACTTCGTCCACGACCAACAGCGTGAGCCCACCTTCAGGTGTCTGCAGCCAATCCCTGGATCCCATGCCCACGAGCGAGTCCAGTCGCCGCTCTCCCTCTGCCCTCAGCCGCTCGAGAACGGTTCGGCCCTCCATGATGGTGGTGGCGACCGCCTCCACCTTCGAATGACCGCGGAACTCTGAAAAATCGACGCCTTGCTTCAAATCAACGAGGAATATTGCGGAGCAGGACGACTCGCTGGCACGTTTGACGAAGGTGCGCAGGAGATTACTCTTGCCGAACCCAGTGACGCCGCCCACGAGGCAATTGCCGTCCGAGAGTGAAATCGCGAACGGCAGGCCCAGAGCGTTCTCACCGATCGGCAATGCATGCCCCGGCCGGGCCCGATACTCGGGCACAGTTGTGCACGTCACCCAAGCGTTATGCCACTGACCCAGCCTTACGAACTGGGCTGCCAAGCGGCAACGCTTCGGGTACTGGAGCGCGACCGCTGTCGCACATGCAAGGAGACCGATGGTGCACGCAACGGCTCCGGGGACATCGCGCAGCCCCGCCACTAAAACACAAAGGATGCCCACGATCAGGGGAATCATGCGAACGAGGCGGGGAAGAGCGACAGGCCAGTCAATGGTTTTTGTCTCAGCCACGACTACTCAACTTCTCCGAGAATGCTGTCTAGGCCGAGTGGAGCCGCGTGGACAGCATCGGCGACGAAATACGGGACGAACTCCGCCCGGTTCGGAGTGCGTCCGTACCTGAAGTTGACCATTTCGACTTCCTCGTCTGCGGCACAGGCCGGACGCAACTCGGAAGCGATTCGGACGCGGATCTCCTTGTCACCGAAAAGCCCGCCCGTGACAGTGACACGCCACAGCGGAACGCCGCGCGAATCAAGCAGCTGTCGATCAGTCGGTGCGTTCTGCTGGTATTCAAGGCGCGGCTCTGATGAAACGAAAGTCACCGGAGCCGTCAGCGGATAGGGCGTTAGGTCTTCTCGGGCAACTTGCTGGGGGCGCGACATCCATGCGCTGAGATCGTCAGTCATTTTTCCCTTTCTGCGGGCCGGATTTGGCCCTACATAGGGAAGCTTGAAGCAAAGAAACTAACTCTGAACGGGCAATTCATCGACGGGAATTGAGCCTCGAAAAGATTGCGAATTGGATCGAAGGCTAGGGTCTAGACATGACGAAAACCAGCAAGCATTACGAAGAATCTAATGCTGTGAACTTGCTGCGAAGATTCCGTCTTGAACCAAAATCTCTTTTCAGCGACATTGCTCCTCTGGTTCGGGACCGCCAGGAGTCCGTGGTCTCTGTCATGTCCGACTTGCCTCGACTCGTCGAGGATCCGATGGCACACCTCCTGAGCCTCGTAGACGAAGGTGCATCTGCAATCCGGAGAGGGATCGACGAGGCGCCGCTGACGAGAAAGCAGCGAGCTGAACAGAAGGAGTTCGAGCGACGTCTCGCTGTTGAGGTCTTGGCCGAAGTCACGGTTCTGAAGGAAACCTTCATGTCGTTGCAGAGACTGGTTCTTGACGTTGCGACCAAGGAGGGCGGACCGCTGAGCGGGGTTGACGCAGCAGCAATCGCGGGGATTACTGAGGGCACAGTTCGGAACTACAAGAAGAAGCCGCAACGTCAAAACGAAAATTTCTTTGAGTGGCGTCGTCACTCAGAATCATCTAACTGAGTTTCCGCGGAGCGGATCGGCGAACCCGACGACCGTGATCGATGGCATTGGAGCCGAAGCGATGGAAGCCCGAGTTATGTTGCTAATTCAAGTAAAGTCTGCCGCAGCTGCGCTGCAGCAGGCCTTCAAGCCTCCCGTTCCGACTTACCTGAGAAGCTTCACTGTGTAGGGTTCAGTCTCGTCGGTGTACTGCTCGACGGTCATGGGATGCGGCTCCATCAAGCTTGCCGCCCAAGGGTCTTTCTTGCTCTCAAGTGCCAAGAGTTCGTTCGAAGTCAGGGTAAGACCGCACCATGAGCAAGCGAACGCTACTCCCCACAGGCCCACGCCCTCATCATCAGCCTCCTCGATCATCGCTACTGGACTTGGAGTGTGCTCATCGAACGAAATGCCCTCTGCCCAGCAGAGGGCAACGCCTTGGTGCCCGCAACGAGTACACAAGAATGCCCTAGTAGTCGGAAACTCCCCGCTCCATAGATGCATGTCGAGGCCGAAGAGTTGTTCGGCCTGAAGATCTAAGAACTCCCTTTGACGCGCGATGAACTTCTCGTTATCTTGCCCAGAAGCGGACGCAGGCTTCGACGATCTGCTTATTACGGGTTGTGTTTTCTCTTGCGCAGCTTGGTATCGAACTTGCATTCGTCGTGCAGAGTAGGCGATCATTTGTTCGCGTTCCGGAGCGGGGAATGCGGCTGCAGGCTGTTTCCTGGCTGCGTAGTTGAACGCCAGAATCATTGTGCAGAGGTTGTCCTCCAACTCCTCTTGCGCGGGGAAGATTGCCAAGTGAATCGCAGCATTGCGCGCCTTGGTGACTGCCTGCAACTCCGATAACCGCAAGAGTTTCACCCCAACGATTTCCTGCACCATTAGGAACGCATCTTCGACGCTGCAGGATTTCACGTCCGCTAAGTGCGCACCATACGCGTTGCGCGAGAGCGCAATGCGCGATTGAACCGCTGACTTGACACTGGGAGGCCTTACTTCTGCAACCAGAAGAGGCGACTCAGACACCAGAAGGAACTTCAAGAGATACTCGATGGCGCTCCCCGCATGCACCGCAGACTGCATCTGAGGGTGAAAGTCCGTCAAGTCCTTGGTTCCGAAGGCTGCCCTCGCGCTCTCGTGTGCTGCATGAAGCAGAGCGGCCGCAAGTGTTGCTGGTTTGTCCTTCAATTCATTCCCCCTTGGTCTGTCATCCGTCAATCAAAGCGTGGGACGTCATCTATTAAAATCGCAATCCGTGCTTGGAGCCGCGCACGCAAAACCTGGACAAATGCCGCTCTGGACGAGAAGCCGCGGCGAGCAAAAGCGATTCATCGTGTTGCTCGGCTTTTCAAACTGATCGGGCATGAACCAAACTTAGAGCCCTCACGTTGCCCTACGGGTGGGCGATAGGTTCCAGGACCACATGGTCCTTCCAATGACTCTTGAGCCAATCGCGCTGGCCAGACGACAGATCGACGTTCAGGCTTTGTCCGGCCAATTCAGCGTAGCCAGCGAAGGAGGCCAGAGCGGGACTTACCCAAATCGTCCAGGTGCTTGGGTTTACTGCAAGAAATCCCAGGTCGAAGAGTCGATGTATGTCCCTCCTCAAGAGCAGGCCGCCATCAGTGTGGTGCACAGCCTCCCTCGCGTAGCTATATAGGTGGCCCGCCTCGAGGGCCTCGAGGGGTGTCGCACCAACGAATGCACAAGTTTCACCGTGTTTGTTGACGAGAGCTTTGCGAAACCTAGGTTGGCCGATCCGCACCCGGACGGTCCTGAGATTGTGACCCCCGCCTATTCGCTTCGCCGAGGAATTAATTGCGTCGAGACTGTGTGCCACCCCATCTACCTTCAAGGCGCGGACGAATGCTCCCCATTTGAATGGACGCATGCTCTGTTGGGAACCAGGATCCTCGCACATGAGTCGCAGGTCCTTCCCGGCGACGACTCCAGGCAGGTCCACCCAGCCGACGTCATGCCTACTCAGGTAGGTCGTCACAAGCTTCCACTGGATCGTTGGCTCATCAAAGGTCGTGCCACATTTGTAACACTTGTACGCCGGCTGCATGGCAGCGCGCCTCTTGATACCTGCCTTGCCACAGCTAGGGCACTTCTTCAGTAGCTTGGTCGCGGTGCCGACCTTTATTTCCTCAATGATGGAGGCGCCTAAGGACGAATTCTTGTCCCAGAAAATGACGGCATCACCCGGCTTAATGTCAGCGTGATGCGGGACCGTTGAATCCCACCTGTAACCGACCCCGAGCTCATCCGCATAGCCGTCATTCCCACCGTGTTGTCTACGATCGCCGACCGTGAGTAGCAGCCACGCGGCTTGCTCGTCAAGGATGCCGGGCTCACCATGGACAGGTCCACCCGCGACCGTCAACTCGGACGACCTTCCAAATAGTGCGTGGTGAACTTGTTCGAGGAAAGGAACATCTTGACTGTGGATTCATTGTTGCTCGTGAAGTCGACGCCCTCCTTCGGGTCCGCGCTTTGCGGCCTGTCCCAGATCGGACTGGTAACCCATCGCTTGGCGATCTCTCGGATGGCGGCCTTCAGCTCAGAAGTCCACTCCGGGCTATGGCACGCACCGTTCTTAGGGCGTTCGTCAAGGTTCAGCCGGCGGTAGACCTCTTCCCCGACCGCTTCGCTAAAGACCCGATGACATTCTTTCCACCACTTCGACTTATAGCTCACCGAAAGGCGCGTCGGTCCGCTCATCGCCGGACTACTAAGAACTTCCTCGTCGAGGATTTTCACAAGATCGAGAAGATTTTCCATCTCAGTGTTGCGAAAATAGCCGTCGCTGTGGAAGGGTGCAAGATCGGCCTTCATCATGCAGTATTCGTCCAGGAAGACTTTCCACGACCCCTCCGCGAGTCCGGCGTCCATCCACTTCTCGCGATAGCCTTCTTGATCGATAAACGCGGTTAGACCTCCCGCGATCCTCCCCGCAATGTCGGCCGGCTTCTCCCCAGCCCACACTGTGCGTTCGGATGCATCAGGGTTGTTCTTGAGGGCGGCCTCGATCTCCGAGTCGCGAATAATGCCCCACTTGAGGACCTTCGCACTGTAGGGATATCTAATCTGCCTAACGTCATCATGCAGGCGGACAAGTACCTCGTAGAGTCTGGTCGTATTCGGTGTTGAGGCGGTCATCGGTTATCCCCTTCAGTGTTAACTGCCTCTGCATGTTCACGCAAGGCGCAGACCGTTCCAGGTGCGATGTCCCAGATCATTACCGGCATGGGCACAGCCACGCCGAACGCGAGGGAGTGGGCAGTTGCTCGATGATTTCCGTCGAATAAGACAATGTGCCCACAGACGTCGATGCGTGCGTTCACGGGCGCAAACATCGGGAAACCCTCCACCAAGAAGGTATAGAGCATCTTCATGAGACTCTTCTTCGCGGCTGGTCGGACCTGCGAGGTATTGTCCGTGAAGACTTGGTCGGGACGCAACGTCACGAGAAATCTCCGCCATCTTTCACCGTTACGCTCCTCGGAGACAATCGGATAGGTCTTCCCGACGAACTCGACCTCGTGCTCTTTCCAGTTTGCGGACATCAGGTACTTACGATCCTTGGCGCTTCGCTTCGCGTTCTCATAGACGTCGTCGACGAAGCTCGCTGTTCGCGCCTGAAGGCGCGCGCGGAGAACAGCCACGTACCCAGCCCGCGAAGAGTAGTCATTACTCCGCAGGCGGTGACAATTGCGCGCAGTCGAAGTCTCGAAGTCTGCATCGTCCGGAATCGAGCCGCCAGTCGCGGAGTGAATTGGGAGAACGTCGGTGTCCTCGCCCCCGTTTCCAAAGGCCACCTGGTAGTGGTCTAGGTCGATGTCCTTGAGGTCGTAGCCCTCAAACCCGGCGTGATCCAGTCCCAAGTCCTCGCACACGTAGCACTTGGTGCTGGAAACAAGGACCTCTTTCTCCTTCGCGGTCATCCTCTTGCGAACCTCGGCCATTAGCTCTCCTCGTTGGTCATACTGAACCATACTGGTCCAGCTGGACAAATGTCCAGAAAAAGAAGGAGAAATCTCCAGTTGGCATTTTCTCCAGCTGGCAGAATCCGGCGAAGGCTCTCGGCGTTGAGGCGCCGGGCCGTGAGAATGGATTTTGAACCGCGGTCGGAGTCGCATGTCGGCTGCGCAGATCGCCGCGTCGCTGTCGCCACAATCCCACCATGGATACTCATCAGAATGAACACTCTTTACGCTGTTCCCAGCGGGTGGCATGCCTCGACCTCTTTCTGCCGGCAGTCGCCCGAGGGCTACGAGGAGTGTTCCCGGCTCGAGACGACCGCGGGATATCAGACGCCTCCTGCGCGAGAAATATCCAGGCCGGATCTCGGATCCTCGGGTCATACCCACACATCTTTAGCAAAGGGGTCGCATTCACAACTTGTNTGTGCCAGGGGATGACGTGGTGGATTTCGCTCCAGCGGGCGGGGATGGTGCAGCCGGGGATGATGCAGCTTTCGTCGCGGGCGGCGATCGCGGTGCGTTGTTTGGTGGTGAAGCAGCGGACGGTGTCGCCGAGGTAGAGGATGTTGCCGGTGGTGCCGAAGATGACGTGTTGGGCGCCGCCGGCGCAGATGGCTTCGTTCACCCGGCGCATGCTGATGGGGGCGTCGACGCCGTCGATCCAGCCGACACCGCGTTCGTGGTTGAGGTCGGTGGCGTTGATGTGGATCATGACGGTGGGGGCGGCGCCGCCCATGGTGGGGGTCTTCGGATCGCGCGCGGCCGCTTCGAACACACAGCGGAGGATGTCGGCGCGTTTCTCGCCGGCAGTGCGGGAGTCGCCGTCGTAGCGGGAATCGCCGGTGAACGGGTCGGCACTGAACCGCTCACCGTCTGTGTTCGGGTCGGCAACGTCGACACCGTCCAGCACGCTAGGGTCGTCGCCGGATTCGGTGGGTTCGAACCGTGGCGTGCGGGACCGGGCTGACAGGTAGGTGTCGAAGAGGGTGTCCATGATGCCGCGCAGTTCGGGGGTGACGTCGGCGCGCAGCGGGTATAAGCCGTGGCGCAGCAGCCCGAACGTCAGCGTGCTTTTCGCTTCGACGGTGTCGTCGTTGGGGGCGGTACCGTCGGGATCGAGCCGGCCCTGCCACTCCACGGCCTGCGCCCGCAGCAGGTCGGGCGTGAAGCGGATGCCGGCTCCGGGCAGTCCGGCAGTTTCCGGGGTGATCGCCCCGGTCGCGGAGGCGACCAGGGCACGTTCCACACGGTCGAGGTCGTCC
>NZ_PJJW01000009.1:0-3532 GCF_002929675.1 Cryobacterium sp. M15 | reverse complement strand
TCGTAGAGCGGTATCCGCGAGTCGAGGTGCCAGTCGTCGCCTCGGTCAGCGGTAACGAGCTGGTCCCCGTCGATGTTGACGCCGGTCGCGATTGCAAGGCGCCGCGCGGGGTCGAGGAGCACGGTGAAATGTGTGTAGAGCAGTTCACGAATCAGGGTTCCGGCGAGAGGGACCGGGAGCGGCAGAGGAACTTCAAGGAAATCGGCGTTGTATCCAGTAGGAGAAAATGATGCGGCGTCCATGGTGATAGTCAAGCAGCCAGAGCAAGCCGATAGTTGGGGCTGTCGGATTTATATGGCGGCGTTAAAGGGACATTCCTGTGCTGGTGTCTTTTGCTGGCCACAGACGCGAGCTCCCGAACTGGGGGTATTGCTGTTTTTGGTGGGCTGCCTACCGTTGGTTAGAGGCTTTGATGGTTCAAGGAGCTGTATGAATAAAGTGATCGTGACATTACGACGCCGATTTGCGCGATGGCCGGTTTTCGTTCTCGTCGGCGTGAATCGTCCCGGTCAGCTACCCGCCGTCTTCGTGGATCCGGTTGATTGCACAGGGCGGGTCCTTCACGGTGTGTGGCTGGGCGACAGCGTCGACGACGGGGATGATGGCACGACGTACCGCAGAGCGAAATGGGTGAGGTGGAGGCGCTGACCAGGATCAGCGGTAAGACTCGCAGCCGCAGCCGCAGCCGCAGCCGCCAACGTCACCTCTACGACTCTTTGCCCGCACGCACGTGCTGCTCACAGCCTTGCCGGCAGCCTCGAACGGCAACCGTGACTCAGACGACCCGGGCACCTCCTCCGATGCGGGAACCTGTGCAGCAGACCTACTCACAGCCGTTCATGATTGTGCCGAGGGCCGCCGGCGGGATCAGTCAACGGTTGAACCCAGGGGCGATGGTGCGTTCTCGACCGAACCAACTCATAAGGAAACTCCGTTGTTACGGTTGTGATGTGCAGAGCAGCCATGGCTGCCTGGTAAGGGCGGAGCAGGCCGCCAGCGGCATTACAGTCACCGCAACCTCCTTCATCCAGTAGTACTTCAACTGTCCTTACTGGCCGCCACTACCAGGGCTCGATTCACCGCCGGCCGTGTAGGAGGCGGCACCAACGCCAGCAAGTTGCCCGCCGTCGACGATGAGATATTCTTTCCTAATAGGTCGACCGGCGAACCAGTCTTCGAGAATCTCCCGGGTGCCCGCGGCGTAACGAGCCTGAGCGGAAAGAGTCGAACCTGAAACGTGGGGGGTCATGCCGTTATGCGGCATCGTGCGCCAAGGGTGGTCGGCCGCCGGCGGCTGCGGGTACCAGACGTCGCCGGCATATCCGGCGAGTTGCCCTGACTCGAGCGCGCGTACGATCGCGTCACGGTCTGTGATCTCGGCGCGGGCCGTGTTGACGATGTAAGAGCCGCGTTTCATCGACGCGATCAGAGCGTCGTCGAAGAGGTGATATGTCTCCGGATGCAACGGTGCATGGATCGATACAACGTCGACGGCTTGCACGAGAGAGGCAGCATCCGGGTGGAAAATCAGGCCGAGTTCACGCTCAATCTCGGGGGACAGCCGGTTCTTGTCGGTGTAGTGCAAGTGGACGTCGAACGGTGCGAGTCGGCGCAAGACGGCACGCCCGATGCGGCCGGCTGCGATGACACCGACGTTCATTCCTTCGAGGTCATACGCGCGCTCGACGCTGTCGGCGATGTTCCAGCCACCATTGACGATCCATTCGTGGGACGGGAGGTAGTTGCGAACGAGGGCGAGGATTTGCATGACTGCGTGCTCTGCGACACTGATGCTGTTGCTATATGTCTCCTCGACCACGGTGATCCCCTGGTTGATTGCTGCGTCGAGGTCGACGTGATCTGAACCAATGCCTGCCGTGATCGCGAGCTTCAAGTTCGGTGCCTTCGCGATCCTCGCTTTCGTCAAATAGGCCGGCCAGAACGGTTGGGAAATCACGATGTCTGCAGTCGCAAGCTCCCGCTCGAACACCGAATCCGGACCGTCTTTGTCCGAGGTGACAACTAATTCGTGTCCGGCTGATTCAAGAAATTTGCGCAGGCCAAGTTCACCGGAGACCGAACCCAGTAGTTCACCCGGGGTGAAGTCAATGGCGGAAGGGCTTGGCAGCGTCTGACCGCCGGGGTAACCGTCAAGTGCCGGGAGGGTGTCGCGCGCATATTGCGGCGGGTAGCCGGTAACGGAGTCCGGGTAGAGCACGAGGAGAATCTTGGCCATGTGGCCTCTTTCTGAGACGCCGGTCTGACGGGTGTCGCGCCCGGCTGATGCGCTTCACCCAGTTTCTGCCTCACCTCTCCAGCCTGTCCAAGATCAAAAATCGACCAGCCGATAGCTGTCGACTATCGAACCGCCTTCACTGTGGATACAGCAGTACCGGACAAACCCATCGAACGCTCCTGGTCGAACAGTTCGCCAAGTTGTTAGTCGAACAGTTTGTCCAATGACAGCTTCGCTGCAACTGCCGCGAACGCACGAGCATTGACCGAACCAGGCGAAGCCGCACTGATCGCAACTACAACGCGCGCGGTTGCGATCGGATCGACCAGCGATACGGATTCGTATCCGCGGAGATGGCGTGATAGTTCGCACCCACATATGCGACACTATGTTCGCCCAGCGGCCTGTCCTCATATGGGCGTGGAGGGACGCGCTCGAATCCGTCTCCACCTGAAGTACCAGCTGCACGTCGTTCCGCGCGAACGCTGTGTCGATCACTTGTCTGCTGCGCATTTCCGGCGTCAGCACGGCAAGTGGTAACCGGGACGTTTGTGCCCAGGTCATCGCGGTGGATATGTCGGGAATGGGCCTCTCGGAGGCAATGAGCACGTAGTGCTGCTCATAGATCGGGTGTTTCCCAGCGCCTCGCCAGCATTCNAGACTTAGACGATGCCGAGAACGATTTTCCCGTGGAACGCATCACGGCTGGCGGTGGTCCGTCGTCTTCAACCTCCGCGATTCCTCCAGGTCACCAAGATTGCTGTTGCTGTGGCGATTGCCTGGACGCTGTCCCCTTTTCTCCCTGGGGACGCTCAGGAATTGCGGTACTACGCGCCGCTGGGCGCACTTTTGAGCATGCACCCAACGCTTATGCGTTCTCTCCGCAGCGCTTTACAAACCCTCGCTGGGCTGGCGGTCGGAATCGCCCTTGCTGGGGCCGTGCTCCTCCTGAGCGAGCCCAGCGTGTGGACGATTTCGCTGGTTATCGGCCTCGGCTCTCTTATCGGAGGAATGCGGTGGCTTGGTGTGGGCGGGGAACAAGTACCCCTGACTGCTCTTTTCGTTCTCATCATCGGCGGCCCGGAAGCCGATGATTACTCGGCCGGTTATCTCGCCCAAGTGGGTCTGGGAATAGTGGTGGGACTTTTGGTCAACCTGCTAATTTTGCCGCCGCTTGCGATCGGCACGGCTGTCGAGCGGTTGACTAGTTTTCGGGGCACCCTCGCCACGCACCTCAGCGATATCGCCGTGGCCTTGGTCGAGAGTTGGCCTCCGGAGCGTGAACTCTGGGCGACC
>NZ_PJJW01000025.1:0-83755 GCF_002929675.1 Cryobacterium sp. M15 | reverse complement strand
CCATGACCGCGACAGCTTCGCTGTCATCGAGCTGCCCAAACTGCACCCCATCAAACGCCAAAGCCAGAATCGCACCGGCCTGGACAACGGCCCAAACCCGAGAACCCTCAGGTTCCGGCACGGAGCCAGTTGCAGCGGGCGGGGCGGTGAGGGTCATGGCGTCAGTGCCTCCTTCACCCCCAATTATAGCCCGAATCGCTCATGGAGACGAGGAAATCTCAGTAAATAGCGAGGGTTTTTCGCGAGTTGAATACTAGGCCGATCACCGAGGGCTGCCCGGTACGACGACTCAAAGATCCGGTGCCCGGCTTCGTCTTCGATGTCGTTTCCCTGACCGTGTGTTCAGGTCAGGGTCGTCAAAATCATGCGTGACCGAGCGGCGCGTCCCCGACCAGGTAGAGTCGCTGCGTGGCCCGGGTCATCGCTACATAGAGCGCGCCGGCGCCACGTTCGGAGGCGGCGAGAATGGCAGCCGGGTCGACGACGATGACGGCATCGAATTCCAGCCCCTTGGCGTCCTGCGGCGTGAGCAGCGCGATCTCGCGGCTGAGGCCGAGCGCACCAACGCCGAGCAGATCGCCGAATTCAGCGCGCAGGGTAAATTCAAGGTCGTCGAGAGCGGAGTCGACGACGATCACGGCGAGGGTGCCGCCCGTTCCAAGCGCCAGGTCGCGGCGTACCGCGACCGCAGCATCCGCTACCGTTTCGACCGGCCACTCGCTCGACCGCACCGTGCGGGAGCGCGTGATCGGCAACCGATGTGACATCGCGACCGTCTCGGCCGCCGTAGCGATCTGGCTCGGCGTGCGATAATTCACGGTCAATTCTTCGAGCCGCCAGCGGTCAGCTTCGGGCGAGCCGTCGAGCACCGGCTGCAACGCCTCTTTCCAGCTGGCGGATGCCGCAGAACTGGCTGCCTGCGCGATGTCACCGACGATCGTGAACGACCGGCGCGGACCACGCCGCAACACCAGCCGCCACTGCATCGGGGAGAGTTCCTGGGCCTCGTCAATGACAACGTGGCCGTAGGTCCAACTGCGATCCCGAGCGGCACGCTCGCTGGTCGTTGCGCGTTCATCGAGTTCGGCGAAACTGGCGGCGAGGTCCTTCGCGTTGACGAGGCCCTTCACCTGCATGTTCTCAATGGCCGTTTCGGCGTTCTCCACGTCGCGCTTGCGCTGTTCCTTGAGCGCGCGCTTTTTCGCCTGGTCGACCGCGTTGTATTCTCCGAGCAGCTCGGCGGCCTCATCGAGCAGCGGAATGTCGGCGATCGTGAACTCGGCCGTGCGCGGGCGGGCTAGCAGCTTGCGCTGCGCGAAACGCCAGCGCGGAGTCAGCTCCTCCAGCCACTGCGGCCGCGCATAGAGATCTTGCACCAGTTTTTGCGGCGTGAGCGGCAGCCAGGCGGTGTTGAGCGCGATCCGCACATCGTCGGCCAGGCGTAGGTCTTCGCGCAGCATGGGCAGATCGGTGTCGTCCATCGAACGGCCCTGCTGCTGCAGTTGCTCGAGCCAGACCCGGGAGAGCGCGTTGATAGCGGTCTTCACAAAGGTCACTCGTGCCTCGTTGTGGGTTTTACCGGTGCCGCGAGCGCGCGCGATCGCATTGGCGACGAGCTCGGGCTGCAGCACGATGCGGTCGCCGTTCACGACGAGCTGCTGCGGGGCGGACGGGGTGCGCTGCCGGGAGTGCACGGCTCGCGCAATGAGGTCGGCCATGAAAGCCTGGCCCTTCAGCGCCGCGACGGCGGGGGCATCCTCGTGGGTCGCTTCGACGCCGGGAAAGAGCTGGCCGACCGAGGCGAGCACCACGCCGGTCTCACCGAGGGAGGGCAGCACGGCCTCGATGTACTGCAGAAATGAACGCGACGGACCGATGATGAGTACGCCACTGTCGCGCAGGCGATCCCGGTGCGTGTACAGCAGGTAGGCGGCACGGTGCAGCGCCACGGCGGTCTTGCCGGTGCCGGGGCCACCCTGTACGACCAGAACACCGGCCAGTTCCGAGCGGATGATACGGTCCTGCTCCGCCTGAATGGTCGAGACGATGTCGGACATGTGTCCGGTGCGCTGCGCGGTGAGCGCCGCGAGCAGGGCGCCCTCGCCCTGGTGTGTGCTGGCATCGGGGTCGGCGAGCAGGGCGGCATCGAGAATTTCGTCTTCGATGCGGATGATGGTGCGCCCCTTGGAGAGCAGGTGGCGACGGGCCCTGGCGCCGAGCGGCGTGGCGGCGGTGGCCTGGTAGAAAGCGCTTGCCTGCGGCACACGCCAGTCGAGCAGCAGCGGCTTGTGATCTTCATCACGCAGGCCCACCCGGCCGATATAGCGGTAGACCGAGTCGCCGGAGTCGTCTGGCATGGTTTCGAGCCGGCCGAAGGCCAGTCGGTCGTCGACCTCGCGCAGTTGCACGATGCGGTCCTCGTAGAGGCGCGCGAAGGTGTCGCGTTCGCTGCGGGATTGGTGGTTACCGCCTACGTCTTGGCGGCGCACCGCTTTGAGCTGGCCTTCAGCCTCTTCCTGCAGCGCGTCGAGCCGCTCATACAGCGCCCGAACATAGTCCTGCTCTCGAACAAGCTCCTGGTCAATCACGAACACCCCTTAAACCCAAGCCCCTAGTTTAGTCGCGGTCAGCGTGGGCCACGCTGCACGTCTGCGCGTCAGATTGAGCTGCCCGCGAACGGTCACCCGGCTCGCCAGCGCGGCGTCGGCATCCGCTCATGTGTCGAATGTTTACGTGCCTGTTCGCTTATTCTCGACGGCTGGAACAAGCTGTGATCATGTCAGTCATCAAGGTCGCACCGCTGGAGCATATCCGGCGCGAGCGCAGCAGCATCAAGTGGACTCGGTTTCCCGCCGACGTACTTCCCTTGTTTGTTGCCGAGATGGACTACCCCCTCGCCCCGGCCATTGTCGCCACCCTTGTGGAGCGGGTGCAGGCTTCCGACACCGGTTACCTCGACGGCCCCGGCCCGCTCGCTCCAGCCTTCGCCGCATTTGCTCTGAACCGTTGGGGCTGGACCGTTGACCCCAGCCACGTGCACCTGGCAACCGACGTGAGCGTCGGCATCGTCGAGGCCCTCCGCCTGGCCGTGCCGGCCGGCGGCCGAGTTGCGATCACCCCGCCGGTCTACCCGCCGTTCTACGAACTCGTCGAAGAGGCCGCGGCATCCGTTATCGAAACGCCCCTGCTCGAGCAGGGCGACAGTTGGGCGCTCGACCTCACGGCACTCGAAACCAGCTTCGCCGGCGGCATCGACGCTTTTCTGCTCTGCAACCCGCACAACCCGCACGGCATCGTGTGGCAGCGAGAGACGCTCGAAACGCTGGCCCGACTGGCCGCGCAGTACGACGTTTTCGTCATCTCCGATGAGATCCACGCACCGCTCACCTACCCGGGCGTCACTTTCACGCCGTTCGCCCCACTGGCCCTGGCCGCCGGGGCCCGCGCGGTCACCGTGACCTCGGCAAGCAAAGGCTGGAATGTGGCCGGGCTCAAGTGCGCGGTCGTCATCGCCGCCGATGACGCCACCAACGACCTGCTGAACCGGCTGCCCGAAGAGGTGGCCTGTCGCACCAGCATCCTCGGCCTGCACGCCAACATCACCGCATTCTCCTGTACCGACTGGCTCGACAATGCCATCGATCAAATTGTCGACAACGATTCCCTACTTGCTGAACTCTTGCGTGAACATCTGCCCACTGTGATCTACCACCGGCCGCGCGCCAGCTACCTAGCCTGGCTCGACCTGCGCCACCTCGGCCTCGGCGAGAGCCCGTACCAGCGCATTCTCGACGACGCCCGCGTCGCCCTCAACAACGGTGAGTGCTTCGGCCTCGGCGGCCAGGGCTTCGCCCGGCTCAACCTGGCCTGCTCGCCCGACACCCTGCGCGAAGCCGTCGCCCGTATCGCGGCGCTCGTGGCACGAGTTCATGCCGCGTCTGCCGCTTTGCCGACGCCGGTAGCCGTCTCATGACGACCACGGATGCCCCACTCCAGCCCGACACCGACGCAACAGGAAGTTTCATGGCCACGCCAGCACCAACAGCAACTTCACGCAATTCTGATGCCGCCGAAGTGGTCGCGCCGATCACCGATTGGGACGCCTTCAGCTTTGACACCCGCCAGGTGCACGTGGGCGAGTACGCCGACGAGAACCGCGGCGCGCGCATTCCGCCGCTCACCCTGAGCGCCGGGTATGTCTTCGACTCCTTCGACGACGGAGCCGCTCGGTTCAACGGCGGTTCCCGCGAACCTATCTACTCCCGGCAGGGCAATCCCACCAACGCGGTCGCCGAACAGCGACTCGCCTCACTGGAGGGCGGCGCGGCCTGCGTTGCCGTGTCGAGTGGGCAGGCCGCGATCAGCGCCGCCCTGTTTGCGCTGGCTGAATCGGGCGAGCACATCGTTTCGACCGCGAGCATCTACGGCGGCACCCGCATTCTGCTCGGCCGGAGCTTTCGACGCATGGGCATCGAGGTGGACTACGTCTGGGACACCGACTCCGATGCCGCCTGGGACGCGGTGATCCGGCCGGAGACCAAAGCGATCTTCACTGAAACCATTCCGAACCCGCGCAACGACGTCGTCGACATTGCCCGCATTGCCGCCGTCGCCCGCCGCCATGGCATTCCGCTCGTCGTCGACAACACCGTCGCCACGCCGTATCTCATTCGCCCGTTCGAGCACGGCGCCGACATCGTCGTGCACTCCACCACCAAGTTTCTCAGCGGCCACGGCGCCGGGGTGTCGGGCGCCATCGTCGACGGTGGCACCTTCGACTGGGCGGCGAGCTCCCGCCGATACCCGCTGCTGACCGACTCGTTGCGTCCCGGCCTGCCGTCGCTGCTCGACCGGTTCGGCCCGGCCGCCTACGCCCAGTACGTGCGCGAGGCCGTCGTCAATGATGTTGGCCCGTCGCTCTCGCCGTTCAACGGTTTTCTGCTGCACCAGGGCATCGAAACCCTGTCGCTGCGCATGGAACGTCACGTTGACAACGCGATCGCTATCGCGCACTGGCTCGAGGAGCAGCCCGAAGTCGAGGTCGTCGACTATGCCGGCCTGCCGAGCAGCCCGTTGCACGAGATCGCGCAGAAGTACTACAACGGCCGTACCGGTTCGGTGTTCGCCGTCACCGTCAGGGGCGGAACCGAGGGCGCCCGAGCGTTCACGAACGGTCTGCGGGTGTTCAGTCGCATGACCGGTATCGGCGATACCCGCTCGATGGTGCTGCATCCGCTCACCACCACCCACGCGTCCTTTGCCCCCGATCTGAACGCACGCCTCGGCATTACGGCTGGCATGCTGCGCCTGTCGGTGGGCATCGAATCACTTGATGATCTTCTGCTCGACCTCCGCGGGGGGCTCGACCGAGTCGCCGGCATCCTCTAAACGCTAGGTATTCTGAATTCATGAACTTTATCGCGCCATTTTCTTCTGCGCCCACTCGCACGTTTGCCACCCTGGGAGCGCTCGTTCTGCTCGCCGTTCTGAGCGGATGCGCCGGAACTGACTCGGGAGCCGCCGCCGGCTCGAGCGCATCCGCGACCGCCGCCGCAGGTACTGACTCGGCTACAACGGATGCCGCTCCCGCAGACTGCGCTGGCGTCGCCGTCGTCGTCGACTTCGGCCTGCTCGACGCCGATACGATCACCAAATGCGTCGACGCGACAACGACCATCTCCGCGAGCGACGCCCTGGAAGCTGCCAGCGTCACGACAGAGGGCACCGTCGAATACGGCGACATGGTCGCCTGCCGCGTCAATGACCGCCCGGCCGCCAACGAGACCATCGAGGTCGAGGGGCAGGCGCCATTCACCGAAAGCTGCGCGACGATGGCGCCGATGCACGCCTACTGGGGCATCTGGGTGCAGCCGTCCGCCGAGGCCGACTGGGAGTACGCGCCGGTCGGACTCGGTGAGCTCGAAATCGAGCCCGGACAGTCAGTAGGACTTCTCTTCACCACCACCGGCATGGAAACTGCCACGCCCGGCAGCTAGTGATTCGCCTGCGCCTGGCACCGCTACGCGCGGCAGTCGTACTCGCGGTCGGCTTCGTGCTGCTGCGGGTCGTCTACCGGGTAGTCTTTGGCGGCGCAGGCGCGGGCGCGGGCCCGCTGCTGCTGGATCTTCCCCTGCTGCGGCTCGACGGACCGTTCAGCCACATCACGCTGCTAGGCCCGATCACCCTGGTCGGGCTTGGCAACGCCGCGCTCAGCGCACTCCCCGTCGCCGCCGTCATCGTCTTCTTTGGCGTGCTCAACGCTGTCATCAACGTGCAGGCCCTGTTCGCACGTGGTGCCGGTCGCGGGCCGCTGCGGGCAATCTCCCGTTCGCTCGTGATCGCCTGGGCCACATTTCCGTCCCTGCTGGAATCGGTGCGTCGGGTGCGGGTCGCTCGCGCGCTACGTGGTGAACGATCGATCGCATCGCTACTCGTACCCATTTTTGAACAGACCATCGAGCGCGCTCTCGCACTCGCCGCGTCGATGGAGACCCGCGGATTTGCAGCCACCCGCGTCGTCCCGGGCGTCTGCGAGGCACCCGTGGTACTGACGGATGCCAGCTTAGATTTCGGCGCAGACTGGCACCTCGACGAGCTCAACGTCACACTGCGCCCCGGCACCCTGACCGTCATCGTTGGCGCGACCGGATCGGGCAAGACCAGCCTCCTCCACAGCATGAGCGGCCTGTTCCAGCACTTCTACGACGGTACCCAGCACGGTCATATCGACATTGCCGGCGCCGACCGGGCCTCGACTCCCCCACGCGACACCGCCGGTTTCGTCGGTCTCGTCGCGCAGAACGTGCGGCTCGGCTTCACGTCCGAAACGGTCCACGACGAGATCGGCTTCGCCTTGGCCGTGCGGGATGTCGCCGCATCCATTGTGCATCCCCGCGTTCTCGAGGTGGCCGCCCGGCTCAAAATCGAGCACCTGGTCGACCGGCCCATCGAGCAGCTCTCCGCCGGCGAAGCCAGCCTCGTCGCGATCGCAGCGGCACTCGTGAACCACCCCATTCTCTTGCTGGTCGATGAACCGCTCGCCGACCTCGATACAACCGCCCGCGACCGGGTCTGCACCGTGCTCGGCCAGCTCGCCCACGAGGCCGGGGTCTGCGTCGTCATCGCCGAACACAATACGAGCGAGTTCGCATCGACAGCGGATGCCTGGCTCCAGATTCGAGGCAGCCGAGTACAGCACCTCTCCGCCGAAATCGGCACGGCCCTGACAACGCGCCGTGACGCAGACGCGAATGGCCGACGCCCCGCAGACTCGCCCGCCGACTCGCCCGCCGACTGGCCCACTGACTCGTGGGGCACCGCACTGCCATCATTCGGGAGCGGCGCGGGCATGGCAGCGGCGGCGCAGAGCGCGACGCTGAATATCGGCTCTGTGCCTGCAATGCCGCTCGCGAGCATCCGTCGACTCAGTGTTCGGCACAAAACCGACCTGGTCGTCAACGACGTGTCTTTCGACGTGCAGGCGGGCGAACTCGTAGCCCTGCGCGGTAGTAACGGCGCCGGCAAGACCAGCCTGCTGCGGACGATCGCGCTGCCGACCGCTGCCGACACCGTCATCGTCGCCGGGCACGATGTTCGATCCCGCAAGCGGCGAACGCGCCGGCAGTCCGTGGCGCTCGTGCCCGAGAACTTCGACGACCTGCTGTTTGCGATCACCGTGGCTGAGGAATGTCGCCGCGCTGATCGAACGCTGCGCGAACCGAAGTTTAGGCGCGGTCTTCGCGCCGTCCCGCACACCGAAAGCAGCACCGCAGCCCTTTTTGCCCACTTACTCGGCTTCCCTGCCCCAACGGATGCCGCGCCCCTGTTGCAGCGCCACCCGCGCGACCTCTCCGCCGGCGAACGCCTCTGCCTCGTCATGGCCATTCAACTCGCCGCCCGGCCTGCCCTGCTCCTCGTCGACGAACCCACCCGCGGCCTCGACCAGACGGCACGTGCGCTCGTGAGTGCGGCGTTGCTCACGGCCGCCGGTGCGGCCTCAGCGGTCATCTTCGCCACCCACGACGACGACTTCGCGCAGGACCTGGCCACGCGCACCCTGCGCATGCAGGCCGGGCGACTCGCCGCGCCGATCGAGGTGCTTTCATGACCGACGAATCGACCACGGCCCGCAAGAAGGCAACCACCGCCGGGATCGCCCTCGGCGACCGCCCTCGCGAGCGCGCGGATCAGGCGCGGCCGCGCCGCAGCATCCGCTGGACGGAGGGGATTCTCGGTGGCGGCAGCCTGCTCGCCGTCGCCGCGTTCGCCTGGCCGCTCTTCGTCGGAGCCGTGCCGGCAGACGCGCAGGTCGCGGTTCCGATCGTGGCGTTCGCGCTCATCCCCGCACTCATCGTGGCCCTCGCGCTCACCCTCGACCGCGAGATGTACACGGCCAAAACCGTCGCGCTGCTCGGCGTGCTCTCGGCCGTCGGTGCCGCGGTGCGTATCGCCGGCGCTGGAGTCGGCGGGGTCGAGGCGGTGTTCGTGCTGCTTATCCTGGCCGGGCGGGTCTATGGCGCCCGGTTCGGTTTTCTGCTCGGTCTGCTCACCATCGCGGTGTCGTCGATGCTCTGGGGCGGCTTTGGCCCGTGGACCCCGTTTCAGATGTTCGCCTGCGGCTGGGTCGGCGCCGGTGCCGGGCTGCTCCCCCGCTGGCAGAACGCCACTCGGCAGAATTCTTCCGGCCAGCGGATGCGCGCCAGCCGCGAAATCTTTCTGCTGGCTGCCTATGGCGTGGTCGCGTCCTACCTGTTCGGCTTCCTGATGAACCTCTGGTTCTGGCCTTTTGCGGTGGGCAGCGGCACCGGCATCTCCTACGAAGCCACCGCCGACCCCGGCGAGAACCTTGCCTCGTTCGTGCTCTACTCACTCGTCACGTCGACCCTCACCTGGGATACGGTACGCGCCATCACGACCGTGGCCGGTATCACCTTGGTGGGCCCGGCCGTGCTCGCGGCTCTGCGCCGAGCACGCCTGAGCCCCCGCCGTTGACCAGGCGACCGCTTGAATCCGCCCAGCGCTTAGCGGTCCGGGAAGACTGAGAGCGCTTTGTCCCACTGATTGGCCGACGAGTCAAGATTTGCAGCCGTCACTGCGATTCCCACCCAAAACTGATCACGCTCATCGCTGCTCTGGCCGACAGGCATGCTTTCAAGCGCAAAGTGCACCCTGACCGACATCAACCCGCCCTGATAGCTGCCAACACTGAACGCAAGATTAGGTTCGGTAAATTCGAGCGACGGCACAACCCTGGCGTCTCCAATGGCGCTTACGGGGACGTCACCGTTGGCCACGCTGCGCAACCAAGCCGAAATGCGATTCGCTTCAAACGTCGTCAAACACGGAACAGCAAATTGCCACTCCGCGTCAGGCGCCGATACGTCCCCCTTGATGACCAGCCAATTGTCATCCCACTCATCGCCCGCAGGGTTCGCGAGCTCATATCGAACAGGTTCCAACGTTACCGACGATTCGTACCCCTTCAACCGCATAAATAAAATCCTACTTACCGGGGTTCTTGCTGGAGCGTGCGCTCACCCCACCGTAAAAGAATGCCCTTACCGTCAAGCGATCCACGGCAAAAGCCGCCGCGCCGCTCGACTCACCGCCGCTCGACTCGCGCCGCCCGACTCACGCCGTTCGACTACACCGAGAAGTACTTTGCCTCCGGGTGGTGAAACACGAACGCGTCGGTCGACTGCTCGGGGTGCAGCTGCAGCTCCTCCGACAAGACCACGCCCATCCGCTCAGGCTTGAGCAGCTCGACCACTTTGCGACGGTCCTCCATCTCGGGGCAGGCCGGGTAGCCCAGGGAGAACCGGGCTCCGCGATACTCCAGTTTGAACATGCCGGCCACATCACTCGGGTCCTCGTCACCCACGCCGAATTCCGAGCGGATACGCGAGTGCCAATACTCGGCGAGGGCCTCAGTGAGCTGCATGGTGAGTCCGTTGAGTTCCATATAGTCGCGGTACTGGTTCTCGGCGAACATCTTGGCGGTCACCTCGTCGACGTGCGAGCCGGCGGTGACCAGCTGGAGGGCGACGACATCCGTTTGCCCGCGTTCTTGTGACGACCCGGTGTCGCGACCGCGCACGAAGTCAGCCAGGCACAGGTGTTTGTCTCGGCGTTGCCGCGGAAAGTTGAACCGCAGCCGGTCAGTGCCAAGCTCGCCCCCGGAGCCGCCGTCGGGCGCGAGCAGTCCGGCCTGGCCGAGGCGCCCGGTCGGGTCATCGCCGTGGTGCAGCACGACCATGTCGTCGCCGTCGGCGACGACAGGAAAGTAGCCGTAGGCGACGGAGGCGTCAAGCATGCCCTCGCCCAGGATGCGGTCGAGCCAGTAGCGCAGGCGCGGCCGACCAACGGTGTCGACCAGTTCCTGGTAGCTGGCGCCGTCTTCGGCCCGGCTGGGCTTGAGCCCCCACTGCCCCATGAAGGTCGCGCGTTCGTCGAGAAAGGCCGAGAAATCGGCGAGGGCCACACCCTTGACGATGCGGGTGCCCCAGAACGGCGGTACCGGGATCGGGTTGTCGCTCGCGACCTCGGAACGCCCGGGCATCTCTTCGGGTTCGGTCAAGGTGAGCAGACTCTTCTTATGAATACGTTTCTTCAGCGGCGGCAGTCCTACCGAGGCTGGGTCGGCGCCGCGGGCGATGGCCACGAGCGGTTCCATCAAGGCGAGGCCCTCGAAGGCATCGCGGGCGTAGCGCACCTGCCCGGCGAAGACGCTGTCGAGGTCGTCCTCGACGTAGGAACGGGTGAGGGCCGCGCCGCCAAGCAGAATCGGCCATTTGTCGGCGAAGCCGCGCGACTCAAGCTCGAGCAGGTTCTCCTTCATCACCACGGTGGATTTCACGAGCAGCCCGCTCATGCCGATGACGTCGGCGTTGTTCTCCTCGGCGACCCGGATAAACTCCGCTATCGATTGTTTGATGCCGATGTTGATCACGTCGTAGCCGTTGTTGGTGAGGATGATGTCGACGAGGTTTTTGCCGATGTCGTGCACGTCACCGCGCACGGTGCCGAGCACGATCGTGCCCTTGCCGGCCGCTTCGGATTTCTCCATGTGCGGCTCGAGCAGGGCCACGGCCGCTTTCATCACCTCAGCTGATTGCAGCACAAAGGGCAGCTGCATCTCGCCGCTGCCGAAGCGGGCGCCGACGACCTGCATGCCAACGAGCAGGTGCACGTTGACGATATCGAGGGCGCTCAACCCCCCGGCTCGGGCCAGGTCGAGGTCAGCTTCGAGGCCCTTGGCTTCTCCGTCGATGATGCGGCGTTCGAGGCGTTCGCCCACGGGCAGGGCGGCGAGTTCGGCGGCGCGCTCGTCTTTCAGAGCGGCGGAGTCGACGCCGGCGAACAGGTCGAGCAGGGCCACCAGCGGATCGTAGGTGAGGGTGCCCTCGGCGTCGTATTCGCGGCGGTCCCAGACCAGGTCGAGCGCCACCTTGCGTCGGTCGTCGGGCACCGAGGCGAGCGGCACGATCTTGGCCGAGTTCACGATGGCCGAGTCGAGGCCGGCCTCCGTGGCCTCGTGCAGAAAGACCGAGTTGAGCACCGAGCGCGCAGCGGGGTTCAGCCCGAACGAGACGTTCGAGACGCCGAGCGTGGTGTGGATGCCGGGGTACTTCGCCTTGATCTGGCGAATCGCCTCGATGGTCTCGATGCCGTCCCGGCGGGTTTCTTCCTGGCCGGTCGCGATGGGAAAGGTCAACGCGTCGACGATGATGTCCTCAACCCGCATGCCCCACACGTTCACGAGGGTATCCACCAGACGGGTGGCGATGCGTACCTTGTGTTCGGCGGTGCGGGCCTGGCCTTCCTCGTCGATCGTCAGGGCGATCACGGCCGCGCCGTGCTCCTTGACGAGCGGCATGATGCGGCCGAACCGCGATGTGGGCCCCTCGCCGTCTTCAAAGTTGACCGAGTTCACCACCGGACGACCACCGATGAGTTCCATGCCGGCCTGCAGCACGGCCGGCTCGGTGGAGTCGACGACGAGTGGCAGGGTCGAGGCGCTGGCCAGTCGGGAGACGACCTGCTTCATGTCGGCAACGCCATCGCGGCCGACGTAGTCGATGCAGACGTCGAGCAGGTGGGCGCCGTCACGCACCTGGCTGCGGGCGATGTCGACGCAGTCGTCCCAGTTTTCAGCAAGCATCGCGTCCCGAAATGCGCGCGAGCCGTTGGCGTTGGTGCGCTCCCCGATGGCCAGAAATGCACTGTCCTGGTCGAAACTGACGTGCTGGTACAGACTCGCGACGCCGGCGTCCGCTTCGAGGGTGCGCGGTTTCGCGGTCACACCACGCAACCGTTCGACCACGGCGGTCATGTGTGCGGGAGTCGTGCCGCAGCATCCGCCCACGAGCCCCAGCCCGAATTCCTTCACGAACTGTTCGTGGGCCGTGGCCAGCTGCTCGGGGGTGAGCGGATAGCTCGCGCCAGTCTTGGTCAGCTGCGGCAGGCCGGCGTTGGGCATACAGATGACGGGCACCCGGGAGAACTTCGACAGGTGACGCAGGTGCTCGCTCATCTCGGTCGGTCCGGTCGCACAGTTCAAGCCGATAGCGTCAATGCCGAGTGGCTCGAGCGCGGTCAGCGCGGCGCCGATCTCGCTGCCCATCAGCATGGTTCCGGTGGTCTCCACCGTCACCTCGACGAAAATGGGCAGGCGGATGCCGGTCTCGCTAATGGCCTGCTTGCATCCGTTTACCGCGCTCTTGGTCTGCAGCAGGTCTTGCGAGGTCTCGATGAGGAACGCGTCAGCGCCACCACGGATCAACCCGAGCGCCTGCTCGGCGAACGTGGTCTTGAGGTTGGCGTAAGTGGTATGGCCGAGGCTCGGCAGCTTGGTGCCGGGGCCCATCGAGCCGAGCACCCAGCGCACCCGGCCGTCGCGGACTTCGAATTTTTCTGCGCTGGTGCGTGCGATCTCGGCGCCGAGTCGTGCGAGCTCCTCGATGCGATCTTCGATCCCGTAGTCCGAGAGGTTCGACCAGTTCGCCCCGAAGGTGTTGGTCTCGATGGCGTCGATGCCGGTTTCGAGGTAGACGTCGTGAATGGCCGCGATGATATCGGGGCGGCTCACGTTGAGAATCTCGTTGCAGCCCTCGAGCTGTTGGTAGTCGTCGAGAGTGGGGTTGTGTTCCTGCAGCATGGTGCCCATAGCGCCGTCGGCGATGACGACAGAGTTGGTGACGGCATCCAGCAGTGCCTGGGATCGGGCCGGACGCGCCGCATCGACGGGTGTCTTGGCCTCAGGATTTTGCATAGTGCTCATTGGCACAGTTTAACGGCGGGTCCGAATTGATTGCAGCCCCGAAGTAACGTTTCTTAGCGTTCGGGATTATGAGCGGCGCGACAAGCGTCACTACGAGTGGCGAGCGCCACCCGGTTCCCCGGTCACAATCCAGCCGGTCGCAAAGCGAGTCTTCGTAGTCTGCGCCGACTCGCCCCCATCGAGCTGCAGATTGTCCTCCAAAATCTTGGCCTCAATCGCACGGGCGCTGTCTCCATTGCACACCCACACCCTGATTGTGGCGCCGGACGCACTTGGACGTTTTGGCATAGACCAGACCTGAACCACGACACTGTGACCGGACTGAACGATGCGCCAGGCTGCACGAACGGCCAGCAGATTCGACGCGGTCGTGGCACCGTCCACGCCGGTGACGACCTCCGTCTTCGTTTGCGCGTTGTACCAGCTGTCAAAGCTCAGGGTGACCCGCTGATCGATTTCGGCGGGCACGAGCCCCCGCAACCACCTCAGCGCGAAAACGTCAACGCTCGTACCACTCTGAGATGCCGTGTCATGAGGCATCGTGACGCCGTCGATCGCGCCCCGAAAAACCGATCGCCCGTTTTGCCGCTTGGCGCCCCCGACTCGGAGGCGCCAAGACCGCAAATTCCACGTGAAGCGCAGCCTGTGCCCGAGTGCTGGACGGCCATAACCAGTGTCAGACACCGGCATCAGAGCCCCCGCGTTACCGCCAGTTACGAGCCAAGCCATAGCTGTTCCTCCCCCTAGACCAACGTTGGACATGTCTATCGTAGGGCTTCCACGGACCGTGTACCGACAGTTCGTCTACCCGTCCCGGCAAGGGGGTAGACTCCGAGTATCAACACGGGGGTACGGGATTGAGCTACGAGTCACGCCAGAAACGGGCGCACATGATGGTGGCCGAACTCGGTCTGCCCCGGCCGCTCACGGCCGAACTGCTGCACCGACACATGGAAACGGTGCGGGGCAAGAAGATCGTGATTCGAAGTGCGACTCCACGCATGCTTGAGGCCGGGCTCTGCGGTCTTTGGATCGCCGTGGCCGGCGAAGATTTCGAACGGATCTACCATGCACCGACTGCGTCCAGGGTGCACCACCAGCAGTTCATCAATCACGAGTACGGCCACATGATTCTTGATCACGAACAAGAGCTCATTTCTGCGCAGCGAGTTGCACTCCTCGCACCGTTGATTCCGATGGATGCCATCGTCTACGCGCTCGCTCGAAGCCGGTTCACCGACGAACAGGAAGCCCTCGCCGAGGCCATCGGAGATCGACTGGCCCTGATTATGCTGAGCGATGGGCCCGCGGTCGCGCTGGGCGTGCAGACCGGTTTCGGTCAGGTGTTGTAGTGCCGACCACCGTGCTAATCTTCGCGCCCGTTCTGCTCTGGAGCGCTGCACTGTTTTGTTTACCCTCTGCCGTGCGTGGACACCGCCGTCCGCTCCTTTGGTTTTTGATCGTTTCCGCACTGACCCTGACCCTGCAGCCTAAACCGGTCTATGAGGTCGTGGACGCGTTTTTGGGCGGAATCAACGCCACGTACTTTCTGTTCCACGCCCTCGCGATCTTAGCCGTGGCGTTGCTCGATGTGATCGTGCAAGAGGCAGTGTCTGCCGAAGGAATCACGCGGAACCGTAGACGAGCGTCGGCTCTCGTTGCGGGCCTGATCATCACCGCACAGGCAACTCTTTTCTGGTCGGGCGATTGGCGCCTGAAGGACATTGTCTCCCAGGGCTTTGTCGCCCGGTGGGATTTCACCTTGTACGCATCGACCACCTGGATTGCCATGGCCTTTTTCGCCGTCTCCGTGTCGTATGCGTGCTTGTCCGACATTCGCAAGCAGTCGAGAGTAATTACGCGCTTCTCCTTGGTATTTGTGACCTTGGCATGCTTGGGGGTGCTGCTATATGCACTCATCAGTCTGACTAGTGCCGCGCAATCGATGCGGGATCCAGGATTTGTCTTTCAAGGATGGCCACGTGTGACGTACTCTCTCTCGCTCCAAATCGCGCCGCTAAGTCTGGCAGTCGGTCTCGGACTTACCGCGACCGTCGACGGGCTCATCTCCGGTCGAAAGACCTATCTGGATCGAGTGTTGTTGTGGCGCATCACACCTATGTGGCACCGCCTGCTCTTGACTGCGCCGGACCTCAGCATCGACCGAAAGCTGACTCGTCCTGGCCTGCTCGTCGTTCGGCAGCCCGGTCTGCACTTATACCGTCGGTACGTTGAAATTCGCGACACCCTGCTTCTTGACCCGACGCAGGCCGTGTCGTCGGCCGAACAATCGATCATCGATCGGGTCGAACGGCAAACCCAGGTGCCGCCCGAACCGATCCGACACGATGGGATCAATACTGTTGTCTAATCTGCCGGAGCACGAGTCCCCCACGCCAAGCCCTCGTCCGACCGTCAGCCCCCAGGTGGAGCTGGCCCGAAAACTCAATCTGCTCCTTGATGTGGTTGTGGCCGAAGGCAACACCCCATATACCTACAAGCAGATCGAACACGGACTCAAGAACAAGGGTGTCGCCTTATCCCGAGCACGCTGGGCGTACATGATCACGGGCGAGGGCCCGCTCGTCACTGACGCCGCCCTCCTTACCGGAATCGGTGAATTCTTCCGAATCCCTCCGGAATATCTGCTCCACTCCGATGGCGAACTGCCTGACCGCGTAGACGCCCAACTCACGTTTGTGAAAAGCCTCCGCGTGCGGAGGGTCGTCAGTTTCGCTGCGCGAATGCTCGGGGATGTGTCTCCCGAGACCTTGCGTTCCATAACAGAGCTCCTCGAAGCAGAGCCGCCCGACCTCGATGCTCCGGAGTCGGAGACTCGGCGTCGTCATGAGGTCTAAACAACAAGCTCAAGCAAACGCCGCCCGACACGTGGCTGCCGATGATTGGGAGGCCACCTTCCGTCAAATGGCACTGTATGACTTCGCTACCGACGTCAACATAGGTTTCGTACTGGCGTACTTTAGGAGCTTCGCCGTTCCGCAAATATCGGAGGCACTTCTCGCGACCGGCGAGATCACGCAAAGACCCGGCAAACGGTCGACGGATACCGGAATTGTTGTGTACGAAATCATTACGCACGGTTTTGACAGCGAGCGGGGGCGCACCATAGTGAGCCTGCTGCGCCGCGTGCATGCTGGCGTTCCCGGTACCGATGATGATTTTCTCTACGTTCTGATCAGCCTGCTTATCGCGCCGCTACGGTGGCTTGACAGCCACGGATGGCGAGCCGTGGAGCCAACAGAACGCGCAGCGGCACACCGATTCTTCTTTGAGCTCGGGCAGCGCATCGGGCTCGAGACAATTCCCAGCAGCTACGACGAAGCAGCGGTGTTCTTCGACGATTACGAAGCGTCACACGTGGCGCCATCCGCTGCAGGCATTGCTCTCACAACCTCAGCCCTCCCCGCATTCACCAATAAGCTCCCTTACCTGGTGCGCCGTTGGGACCGGGAAATCCTGGGTGCGCTCATTGGCGACGTGCGGGTGAGCGTGGCCCTCGGCCTACCATCGCCGGCCCGTGGTTTGACCGCCGCAGTGCGTGCACTTCTGAGGGTGCGGAACCTGCGTACCGCACATTCGGCACCTTCAGAACTGCCAGTCTTTGCTTCTGGTGCTGCGACGACGATCTACCCGACCGGTTATCTGCTTTCCGAAATCGGCCCGCCTGAGTCGCGCCGGTAGTACATCGAAACGTCCGTCGCCCAGGGTCAATGCCCGGTACCGCCAGCGATGGCGTACGACCACAGTTCGCTGCTGACACCGACCGGGCGCGCGGCCGGTTCGCCCTCTTCCGGCGTCTCGCTACGGTGTCCGTGGGCGAACGACGGAGAGCTCAACCAGGCCTGGAACGATTCTTCGTCGGCCCAGCGAGTCAGGACAAGCCAGGTGAGGCGGTCATCGGTCGGCTTCAACAGCTCGAAGCCCTCGAAGCCGGGCCGGTCATCGACGGCGCCAGCACGGGCAGCAAATCGGCGGGCAAGCTCGTCGCCGCCGTCGCTCGGCACGGTGATGGCGTTAATTTTGATAATCGTCATGAAACTGCTTTCTGTTCGAACGCGCGAAGTGTATTTCCTCCATGCTGCCACTCTCAGCTGCCAGCCCGCGCCGGCGCTGCTGCGAGCAGCCACAGCCGTGCAATCGGCGCATCTGAATCCCCCCGGCACACCGTGTTCCCTATGCTCGAACTATGCGACCTGTCTCCTGATCGGTCCGGGCATGCCGGACTGCAACGTGATAGACCACGTGTAACCGAATTTTTCCCGTAATCTCAACCCTGTTTGGAGCTGCTATGCCGATCACCGCTTTTCTCGATATCCATGTCAAGGCCGAGTCCCTCACCGAGGCTCCCGAGATGTTACACGACACTCTGCTGACCACCCGCGCCTTTGATGGATGCCTCGGTGTCGATGTGCTCGTCGACACCGAAGACCCCACGCACTTTGTCCTCGTAGAACAGTGGGTCTCGCTGGAGCACGATGCCGCTTATCGCACGTATCGTGCTGGACCGGGTAAATCTTCTTTGGGACCGATCTTGTCCGGCCCGCCCGTGCTCACCAAGTTCGAGATTGCCACGGACATCTGACGAAACCGCCGCAGGTACCGCTCGAAACCCTCAACGCTGGGGCCGTTGGCGCACCGACTTCTCTTGCTCGGTCACGTTGCCTATGCTGAGGGGTATATGCGACTTCTCCTGATCCGCCATGGCCAGACTCCCGGCAACGTTCTCGGGCGGCTTGACACCGCGCATCCGGGGCCTGGCCTGACCGATCTCGGTCTGCGCCAGGCAGCGGCGATCCCCAATGCGCTGCGCTCCGAACCAATTGACGCCATCTTCGTGTCGACGCTGCTACGCACCCACCTGACCGCGCAGCCGCTCGCCGCCGATCGCGGCCTTGAGTTACGGGTCGCGACCGGGTTGCACGAGATCGAAGCCGGCTCGATTGAGGGGCTACGCGATCGGGCCTCCGTTCGCACGTATCTGGAGACCGTGATGGCATGGGGTACCGGCAACCTGGATAAGAGGATGCCGGGAGCTGACGACGGCCACGGCTTTTTCCGGCGCTTCGACGCCGACATCGCGCTTGCAGCCGCGGACTCTGAGGTCGCCGCGGTCTTCAGTCACGGCGCAGCTATTCGTGTCTGGACCGCGGCCCGCGCGCAGAACGTACCGGCGAGCTTTGCGGGAGAGCACGAGCTCGACAACACCGGTGTTGTGGAATTCATTGGCTCGCCCGAGGAGGGCTGGACCCTGCTGTCCTGGGCCGGCCTGCCGGTGGGCGGGATGGCCCTTGCCGACCTGGGTGCTGCCGACCCTCTGGGCGATCCACTTCCCGGGGTGTGAGTCGGGGGGTGTGAGTCCGGGTGGGGTGTGAGTCCGGGTGGTGTGTGAGTCCGGGTATCCGTTCTCCGGCCTGAAACACCAGCCCCGCTATTTCGGCCGGGCGCGGGGAACCCGGGGCCGCACCAGAGCGTGGCTGTCGCGCAGCAGCTGTTCAACCAGCTCGACAGGCACATGGCCATCGAGCACGATCGTGATCCAGTGCTTCTTGTTCAGGTGGTAGCCCGGCGTGATCCACAGCGAAAATTCTTCCCGCAGGGCACGGCCCTCTTCCGGATCACATTTGAGCGACACCGTGAACGGCTCGCCCGCCAGGGCTGCGAGGGCAAAGATTTTGCCGTTGCCACTGGTCTTGAACACGCTCGTCTCGTCGCCGAATGGAAATGTTTCTACCGCCTGGGGAAGGCCCAGACAGAGGTCGGCGAGCGCGTCCGGGGTCACGCTGCCAACCTAGCCCCTCAAGCTAGACAGTGACGAGGTTCATCGCACCAGCCGTGAGTTCGACCGAGCGCAGGCGGTCCTCGATCGACGGAGACTGGTGAGCGAGAATGAGCTCATCGGCCCCGGTTCCCTCGGCGAACTCCTCGAGGTAGGCGCGCACCTCATCAGCGGTACCAACCGCCGAATAGCGCATCATGTCGGCGATATTGCGGCCCTCCGGCGTGGTCAGAAACATATCGATCTGGTCGTCGTCGTATTCGGGGGTTGCCGGCCCGCGAGAGAGCATGCCGCGCACCCGTGTGCGGCGGGTCGACTCAAACTGTGCCACTGCATCCGCTGTGTCGTCGGCGGCGATCACGTTGGCCGCAATGATGAGGTGCGGCGCTTCAAGCTGCTCTGACGGCGTGAAATCACGGCGGTAGAGCGCGATCGCTTCGTGCAGCGCGTCGGGCGCGAAATGCGAGGCGAAAGCGTAGGGCAGGCCGAGCGCTGCGGCGAGCCCGGCACCGAACAGCGACGATCCGAGAATGTACAGCGGCACATTGGTACCGGCCCCGGGCACGGCCTGCACGCCGGGCACGATCGACTGGCCGCGCAGGTAGGCCTGCAGCTCTATGACGTCCTGCGGAAACTGGTCAGAAGCGCGCGGGTCGCGGCGCATCGCCCGAGCGGTGTTCTGGTCGCTGCCGGGCGCGCGACCCAGACCCAGGTCGATGCGGTCAGGATAGAGCTCGGCGAGGGTTCCGTACTGTTCGGCGATCACGAGCGGGGAATGATTGGGCAGCATGACGCCGCCGGATCCGAGCCGAATCGTGGTGGTCTGCCCAGCCACGTGCCCGATCAGAATGCTCGTCGCCGATGATCCGATGGTCGGCATGTTGTGGTGCTCGGCATACCAGACCCGCTCATACCCGTGTTTTTCGGCCGTCTGGGCAAGCGCAACACTCCCCGCGAAGCTCTCCCGAACGGTCTGGCCGGGAGTGATCGGAGCAAGGTCAAGGATGGACAGCGCAATAGTCATACTGGGAGCAACACTTTCGCGCGGAAATCGTTACCCGGCTCCCGAAACGTTCCCGGATTTGCTTGGTCGGGTCAATCGTGGGGCGTCAATCGCCCGCGGCATCACTCGCCTGAAACAAGCCGGCCGACACTGGGCACGAATCGCCCGACCCGCGCACCGTAGCTGCGGTAATCGGAGTGCTCGGCCACAAGCATCCGCTCTTCCCACCGTGTCTTCATCGAGAGCAGCCCGACCAGCACGATCCACGCCACCACGTGCCAAGCGGATGCCCCCACCAGCACCAGCGCGACACCGCCGGTCATGAGTCCCGCGTAGATCGGGCTGCGGAGGAGCCCGTAGACCCCCGTGGTGACCAGTTGGGCCTTCACGCGTGGAATCGGACTCGCGGTCAACGCCGACCCCAGTCCGACGACGCCAAGAACCACGAGCACGGCGCCGACCAGACCCAACGCGATCGCTGCCACGATCACCCCGACGTTCGTTGCCCAGAGTGTGCCGTGCGGTAGAAAGGCCAGGGCTGCCAACAAAAGGAATTGCCCGGTCACCAGGCCGAGTGCGAGTGCACGTTTCATAGTGCGAGGATACGCCCGGGTGGAACGAGCACTCATGCAGGTCAACGTCGGATCACCGCCGTGCAATGAAATGAAACATTTTCGCTTTTCGGCAGACAAACACACGACGACAAGTTAACCTCGTACGACTAGACCCGCTCCGCCGACGCCGCCGGAGAGTGACACCGGGCTTCGATTCCGATCGCGTGCCAACTTATCGCGCACGATCGGTTCGAGGCACGCGCCTGCTCCGGCAGGTGCATTCGCCCGGTACCTCTGACGAGGTGCCCCGCTGAAGTGGAGCCACCATGACCGACGACGAACTCCTGCTTGAAATCGACTACACCGGCTATGACAGCTCGTGCCGCGATCCGCACATCACACCGGCCGAGGACCTCGTCGAGTGTCGACGCCTGCGCGGCCACGGTGACGAACCGCACGGTACCAGGGTCGGCATGCGCGCCATCCGCTGGCTCGCCGGCGCTGCCCCCCTCGCCGCGTAGATACCCGACTGCTGGCTCCACTTCGACCGCACCCAAACCTGGCGCCCCGCTAGCTAACATCGCGCGGTCAGCACCGCCGAAAAGCCCAATTAGGAGAAGTAGGGGCCCCAGGACACCGAGATGTTTGAACGAGGAGCGGATGACCCACCGACTCCGCGGGCCAGCCCTGAAACGCGAAATATGCGCACGGCAGGCCGTATCGTGACTCGGCCGCCCTTCTGACCCCCACAGTGCGGGAGGATGGTGGAGCGCCCCTTCCGCGCGCACCGACGAAGAGGCACAGCTATGTTCACCGGGCTCAGCGCTTTCCCCCTCACCCCGACCGACGAGAACGGCATCGACGAACACGCCTTCGTCGGCCTGGTCGCGCGGCTCGCCGCGGCCGGCGTCGCCTCGATCGGCGCGCTCGGTTCGACCGGAGGGTATGCCTACCTCAGTCGTGAACAGCGTGCTTTGACGGCCAGGGAGGCAGTCGCGGCGGCCGGCACGACCCCGGTCATCGTGGGAATCGGCGCGCTTCGTACCCGACAGGTTCTCGACCACGCCGCGGATGCCCACGAAGCCGGCGCCGCCGCAGTGCTGCTCGCACCCATGTCCTACCAGCCTCTCACCGACGACGAGGTCTTCGGCCTCTACCGAACGGTCACGGCCGAGTCGACGATTCCGCTCGTCGTCTACGACAATCCAGGCACCACCCATGTCACGTTCAGCGATGAGCTGCACGGTCGCATTGCCGCGCTGCCGAACATCGGGTCGATCAAGATTCCGGGCGTGGCTGCCGCGGCCGCGCCGGCTAGAATCGCCGCCCTCCGCGCCGTGATTCCCGCGCACGTCACGATCGGCGTCTCCGGGGATTGGCTCGCCGCCGGCGGACTTCTCGGCGGCGCCGACGCCTGGTACAGCGTGCTCGGCGGGCTCTTTCCCGAGGCCGCCCTCGCGATCACGCGAGCTACCCAGGCCAGCGACAGCACCGCAGCCCGCGAAGCCTCCAACCGGCTCGAACCGCTCTGGGCGCTGTTTCAGCGGTACGGCAGCCTGCGCGTCATGTCCGCCGCGGCCGAGACACTCGGCCTCGTGCACTCCCCCAACCTCCCGTTGCCGCTGCTCGGCCTCGACCCTGCGGGCCGCAGCGAACTCGAGGCGACCCTGCTCCGGCTGGGCCTAGGCGCCTGATTCCGGTCAGCTGTGGCCGGGGCCTCACTGTTGCAGCCACCATGCTGTATGTCGTCGAGATTCAGGTGACAGCTTCATCCAGGCCGGTTGTCGTGGCTCGGCCCTCGGCCCTCGGCCCTCGGCCCTCGGCCGGCCGTCACGTTCCGCGGGTATCCTCGATAGGTGCATTCAACCGACCAGACCCGAGTACTCGGGGCCACCGAGTGGCGCGGCCTCGAGCAGGCCCACGAAGAACGCGCCGACGCATTTACCCGTGGCCGCCGCGAGCGCGCGGCAACCGGCCAGACGCATCCGGTCGAGGATTTTCTGTTCACCTACTACCCGTTTCGTCCCGGCTTGTTGCGCCGCTGGCATCCAGGAGCCGGCGTGCTGCTGCAGGGCGCTGCCGCCGAGCCTCGCGCGAACTGGAAGTGGTACCGTCGCGAAGGTAGCGACAGCCAGGTGGACGCCGTCGCCTTCGTCGAGAAGAACGAGCGCGTCATGCGCTTCATCGGTTCACTGCTCAGTGCGACTCGGCAACGCCCCGCCCAGTTCGGCTGTTTCGGACTGCACGAGTGGGCGATGGTCTACCGCCAGGGCGAGCACCGGCATGTTGCGCCGCTGCGGCTCGGCCAGAGCGACACCGACGCCGTCGTCGACGGCAACCGCGTGGCCTGCAGCCATTTCGACGCGTTTCGGTTCTTTACCCCCGCCGCTATTGGTCGCAACCAACTGCAACCGACGAGGGAAAACCAACCAGTTCTGGAGCAGCCGGGGTGTCTGCACGCCGGAATGGACATCTACAAGTGGGTGATCAAGCTCGGCCCACTCGTTCCCGGCGAGGTTTTGCTCGACTCCTTCGAACTCGCGCACGACATTCGCCAGCTCGACATGGAGGCCTCGCCCTACGACCTCGCCGATTGGGGCTACGCGCCGGTCGCTGTTGAGACTGCCGCCGGTAAGGCGGAGTATGTGCGCCGCCAGCGCGGTTTCACCGAGCGCAGCAACATCTTGCGTGACCGCGTCGTGGGCCTGCTCGCTTAGAGAAACTCCCCCGCTTGCCATCGGGAAGGGGTTGCCAGACTTTTCTCAGGCTTTGCCATCGCCATCCGCGGACGCCCCTCGTGGCGCCGATCGACCCACGTCACGGCGAGCATTATCCCCACCAAAAACAATGCATGACACCCATTTGGGGTGCCTCGACCAAACCGGATGGAGCAGGGCTCCGGACCATCTGTGCGGCCCGAGTGAACTTCGGACTGGAACAGAAAAACGAATAGGAGCTCTCATGAATACGATCACGAAGCATACGAACATTCGCAAGATTACCGCGCTGGGAATCACCGGCGCCGCAGCATCCGCTCTCATCATTGGAGGCTTTGTCGCCCCCGCCCAGGCGTTTGACGGCGACAGCACCAGCACGACCACGAGCACCGATAGCTCGTCCGAGCAGAACCGCCTTGACGTTATCGGCGACCTGTTCAACCTCTCTGGCAACGACTCGACCGGCAACGGCGTGCTCGGCAACGACACCTCCGTCGGGGGCGTCGGCAACGGCGGAATCCTGAACGGCGGCGTCGTCAACGGTCCGCTGGTCGATGACTCGCTCAACAACGACATCGGTGATGTCGCGTCGGGCAACGAGGTCGGCAACGACGCGTCCGTCGGCAGCGGCAACGACGTTGTCGCACCGATCGAAGCTCCCGTCACCGCCCCGGTTGACGCCGGTAACGGCACCGACGTCGGCACCGACGTCGATGGCGTCGACGTTGAGAACATTGACGGCTCGGTCGACTCGATCGTCAACGATGTCCTCGGCGACCTCGGCCTCGGCCTCGGACGCTAACGCGTTCGACTAGAAGTGAGGGCGTCTCCCACTTGGGGGCGCCCTTTTCGTGTTTCAGCCGCGCTGGTGAGACTCGATGACCTCGCGCATGCGCGGCAGGCCGAACTGGTCGGCGATGGCCACGCCACTGTGCGTGCCGAGGCGGGGGTCGGCATCCGCTTCGAGCAGTAACCGCAGAATCACCTCGTTGTTTCGAAAAACCGCGCAGGAAATGGCGGTCTGGCCCATCGCGTTGATAGCGGATGAGTCCGCGCCGCGCCGCAGCAGCTCAGCGACAGTATCGGCGTGCTGCTGGTACGCCGCCACGATCAGCAGCGTGTCTCCACGCGGGTTGACCACGCCGAGGGGAACTCCGGCGTCGATCATCTCGCCCAGCGGGCCGGTCAGGCCGTCGCGGGCGAGGTCGAAAACGCCCTCGATGACCTGCGGGCTGATAGCCCCGCCGGGTACTTGCGTGTTCTCGTTCACTGATACTCCCGCTCGACAATCGTGTACCCAGCGTATCCGTATCGGCCCGTCGCGCGAGGCGCATGTCACAGTTTGGATTCCTGGGTGGCTCGAACTAGCGGCGCGATGGGCGGGATGCCGCACTCGGAGCGCGCCGACGTGGATCGCCTGGTTCCTACCTGACGAGAACGTGACGCATCGGGAACCGCCTGGCTACGACGTACCGCTACCGTGCGCTAGTACCAGCCCGATGCTTCCGACTTGTCCCAGGCATCACAGGGTGTGCTGTACCGACTCGCGATATAACCCAGGCCCCACGAGATCTGGGTCGCAGGGTTGGTCTGCCAGTCGGCTCCGGCCGAGGCCATCTTGTTGCCGGGCAATGCCTGCGGGATGCCGGTGGCACCGCTGGAGGCGTTGTAGGCATTCACGTTCCAGCCTGATTCTTTGTCCCACAGGCTCACCAGGCAACCAAACTGATCATCACCCCAGCCGTACTGGTTCGCCATGAGCTGACGCGCGATTTGCTGCGCAGCGTTGGGGTCTGCTGGAGCGGACGGGCGGGCCGGTGCCGCCGGGACGGCATCGGCAGCTTCGGCCTCAGCAGCGGCCTCAGCAGCAGCCTCAGCAGATGCAGCCTCAGCACTAGCCTGGGCGACGGCTGCCTGCTCGGCGGCAAGGCGATCGACCTCGGTCGTGGAGGCGTGCACGTTCGCGGTTTCGGTTGTCGTTACGTCGACGAGCTCGAAGATGCGCTCCGGAGCAAGCAGGGTGACGTGGGAGAGCGAGGCAACGGACGCCGACAGGTCCGTGGCATCCGTCTTACCGTGCGCTGCAGCGATGACGACGCTGGCACCAGACACGGCACTTTCAGAGGCCTGTTCGGCACGCGCTCGCAAGCGCTCCGCATTGAGTTCCAATTGCTCGTCGTGTCCAGCGCCGCTGGAGGCAAGCGCTGTCATGACGGCTATGCGCGCGTTTTCGTCTGCGACGCTGGATTGCACCGCGAAGCCGGTGCCGACAACTGCGGCGATAGCAGTGATGGCGCCGGCTGCCAGGAAGCCGGTCCGCTTCCGGCTCCGGCTCCGGCTCCGGCTCCGCACAGTCTGAATGCGGCTCGCGTCAGTCTCAACAGGTGTGGTGGGCGTGGTTGGAGAAGAGATAGGCCTAGCTTTCAGAAAAACGAATCGCTGGCTGTCGCGCGGGCGGTTCTGGTTCGACACTCCGCACGCGGCGTCCGCGGGCGAAAAGACCAGTCTGCACGGCTTTCCTGAACACTTCCTCACTTTCACTGCGTCGGTCGCCGGCACAGGCGTCATCGTCCTGATTCCCCGTATCGGCTAGGAAAGTATCCGTAACCCGGTCAGCTCAGCCCATCGGAGGCGACGAGGGCAACGACCTGGTCGTCGATCGTGAGTGCCCGCTCACGGTCCTCCATCACTTCACGCTGCCTCTCACTCTCGCCTGGCTGCACCTTAACATCGTCGCGGAGCACCCGCGCTCCCCCCTCCCGGATGGCACCCATGGCCACCCTAAGTTCACTCGGGGCACCCGAGTTTGTGCACCACGATCACGTCCATCGGGGCGCCCGGCGCCCGCGCCACCTCGAAAGCGACCGGCACTCCCCTACGCGGCAGCCGTGGTGGAATAGGGGAATGTTGCACCGAAACACCCCCGCGCACAGTTTTGTCCCGTCCCACGACGGTGTGCAGTTGGCCACCTATGAGCTCGGCGACCCGGAGCACCCGACCGTGGTCGTGGTGCACGGCTTCGCTTCGAGCGTCATCGCCAACTGGCACGCCACCGGCTGGACCCGGGATCTGACCCGGGCCGGTTTTCACGTCATCGGCATCGACCAGCGCGGCCACGGCGCCAGCGACAAACCACACTCCCCCGACGCGTACACGATGGAATTGCTCGTCGCCGACGTTGAGGCGGTGCTCGACGCCTACCTGCTCACCGAGGTGTGCTATGTGGGCTACTCGCTCGGTGCCCGGGTGGGGTGGCAGGCTGCCCGCAACCTCGGCGGCCGCATCACCCGGGCGGTGCTCGGCGGGATTCCCGACGGTGATCCGCTCAAAAGTTTTCAAGTAGCGGATGCCCGCGCCCACCTCGAACACGGCCGCGAGGTCAGCGATCGCCTCACTGGCGTCTATCTCGCCATGGCGAAGACCCTGCCCGGTAACGACCTCGCCGCGCTTGTCGCTCTGGTCGAAGGCATGCGCGGCGGCCCGCAGCCCGGCGCCGCAAACGCGCCCACTCAGCCGGTGCTGTTTGCCACCGGCAGCGAGGACAGCATTCTCGACGCCTCCCGGGTGTTGGCCGACGCCACGCCAAACGGCGGCTTTTTCGAGATTCCCGGGCGCAACCACTTCAATGCGCCCACATCGCGGGCGTTCCGCGAGGCGGCCATCGGGTTCTTGAAAGCGTAGGCTTCAGCCGCGCGACACCGTTTCGGCGTCGTCGACGTGCCAGCCGGGGTTGTGAGCCCAGATAACGCCGTTCGGGTCAGCGACGTGCCGTGCGAGATATCGCCGAAGACGCCATCACTGGATTCACCCGTTTGAGAAACAGAAAAACGCCGCTCGCGCACCCGGCGCTACGCACGCCAAAAAGCGGATGCCGCGGCCGCGGGCATCCGCTTTGCAAGTTGCCAGACGAGCGTTAACACCGGGGGCGAACTCTTCGACTACCGTTGTACTATGACCGCCCCAGACACTACAACGCAGAACGAGGCAGATTCCGCCTCCATAACGAAGACATTTGCCGACCTTGGACTCAATGACGCCATGCTCAAGGCGCTCAAAGTTGTTGGCTACGAGACCCCCTCGGCCATTCAGGCCGCCACTATTCCCCCGCTGTTGGAGGGTCGCGACGTTGTCGGACTCGCCCAGACCGGTACCGGCAAGACGGCTGCGTTCGCGCTGCCTATTCTGAACCGACTCGACCTGTCGCAGAAAAACCCGCAGGCGCTCGTGCTCGCGCCCACCCGCGAGCTCGCGCTGCAGGTGTGCGAGGCGTTCGAGAAGTACGCCGCTCACATGCGAGGCGTGCACGTGCTGCCCGTTTACGGTGGACAGGGCTACGGCCAGCAGCTGTCGGCCCTGCGTCGCGGAGTGCACATCGTCGTGGGTACTCCCGGTCGAATCATGGACCACCTCGCGAAGGGCACCCTCGACCTCTCGGAGCTGAAATTCCTGGTGCTCGATGAGGCCGATGAGATGCTGAACATGGGCTTCGTCGAGGACATCGAGACCATTCTCGCCGACACCCCCGATGACAAGCAGGTGGCTCTGTTCTCAGCCACCATGCCGGCGCAAATCCGCCGTATCTCCAAGAAGTACCTGCACGACCCGGAAGAGATCACGGTCAAGAGCAAGACCACGACCAGCGTGAACACGACCCAGCGCTACCTGATGGTGTCGTACCCGCAGAAGCTCGACGCGCTCACTCGCATCCTCGAGGTCGAGAACTTCGAGGGCATGATCATCTTCGCCCGCACCAAGAACGAGACCGAACTGCTCGCCGAAAAGCTGCGTGCGCGCGGCTATTCGGCCATGGCGATCAACGGCGACGTGCAGCAGGTGCAGCGCGAACGCACGATCAATCAGCTCAAGAGCGGCAAGCTCGACATTCTCGTCGCAACGGATGTCGCCGCTCGCGGCCTCGACGTGGAGCGCATCAGCCACGTCGTCAACTACGACATTCCGATCGACACCGAGTCGTATGTGCACCGCATCGGCCGCACCGGCCGCGCCGGTCGCTCGGGCGCAGCTATCAGCTTCGTCACGCCGCGCGAACGTCGTTTGCTCTCCGCCATCGAAAAGGCGACCCGCCAGCCGCTCACCCAGATGCAGTTACCGAGCGTTGAGGACGTCAATGTGACGCGCCTCACTCGCTTCGACGACGCCATCACGGCAGCACTCGACGAGACCGACCGCATCAGCAAGTTCCGCGACATCATCGCGCATTACGTGTCCCACCACGATGTGCCCGAGGTTGATGTGGCCGCGGCTCTTGCCGTGGTCGGGCAGGGCGAAACTCCGCTGCTGCTTTCGGCCGAGGATGTTCGCGCGCAGCAGCGCCTCGAGCGCGACGAGCGGGTCGAACGCTCCGAGCAACGCGGCGACCGGCCCGAGCGCGGCGGTCGTTCGGACCGCCCGGACCGCTTCAACCGGGATGACCGTGGCAGCCGGGATGACCGAGGCAGCCGCGACGACCGCGGCAGCTACGGCGCCCGCGACGACCGGCCGGTGCGCAGCGAACGCCCGGTTCGTTCGAGCGGTAAGCCGATGGCCCAGTTCCGCATCGAGGTCGGCAAGCGTCACAAGGTAGAGCCGCGTCAGATCGTCGGCGCCCTCGCCAACGAGGGTGGGCTCAGCCGCGACGACTTCGGGCACATCAAGATCCTGCCGGAGTTCTCGCTGGTCGAACTGCCCGCTGACCTGTCGAGCGATGTGTTCTCCAAGCTGGAGAACACCCGCATCAGCGGCAAGCTCATTGAGTTGCGCGCCGACAAGGGCGGCGCCTCGCGTTCCGCCGAGCAGGGCGATCGCCCGCCGCGCGCTCCGCGCCGCGAGTACTAAAGCCTGCCGCACTCAAGCCCCCTCGTCGTTTGCGACGAGGGGGCTTGAGTGCATTGAGCGCAGACCGCCGCCGGGGCCAATTCAAAAAAGCTCACTGCTTTACCCTCGACGACCGTGACCGCGCAGAACTCATTCGCTACCCCGCGGGATTTTCTGGACCGACCACTGACCAAGGCCTCTCGTCCGACCACCGAGCAGGGCCTCGCGGCGCGCATAACTCCTGCAATTCGCACCGGGCCCCCGCAACATCCGCAGAAACACACGGGGGTTCCGTTTACGCCACACAAATTGCAGGAGTTATGCGCCGGGCCAGCTGCGAAACCCGACGATCGGCGGCCAATTCAGGAGAATCGGCCGCCGATCCGGCCCGTACCGCCCGATCCTGGGCAGGCCATGGCCCACACCGGCGGGATGTCCTGATTCAGCCACCGCGGGTCAAGCCGCGGGCCAGACCACGGTCAGGCCGCGAGTCAGACCGCGGAGACGTCGACGAGCACCTTGCCGGTGACACCGCTTTCGACGAGGGCGTGGGCGTCTGCTGTGTGGGCCAGGTCGAAGCGGTGCAGCGGCAGACCCGCATCCGCTCCCACCGGCAATGCGCCGTCAAGGAGTGCCTCGTTGATGGCAGCAGCCGCTTGCTGCACGACCTCGATGCCGACGGTGTACAACAACACGAACTGGTACCGCACATTCAGGCTGAAGTGCTTGCGCACATCGAGGGTCATCTGGTCGCCGCCGTTGTTGGCGTAGACCGCGATGGACCCGCGGTTGCGAATGACCGCGAGGTCGAGTTCGGAGTTCTGGGCGGGAGCCACCTCGACGATGAGGTCGACGCCATCGGGCGCAATGCTTCGGATTTCGGTGGCGACGTCGGAGTCAGTGTAGGTGAGCACGTGGTGTGCCCCGGCAGCTGTCGCGAGGGCCGCCTTGGCCGGCCCACTCACGGTCGTGATCACGGTCGCGCCGGCCCAGCGGGCAAGCTGGATGGCGGCATGGCCGACGGCGCCGGCACCTCCCGCGACGAGCACGATCTTGCCGTCAAGCGCCCCCGGATGCAGGCGCGTCGGCCCATCTTCGGCCACGGTGAGGGCCCGGTAGGCGGTGATGGCCGGCACGCCGAGGCTGGCTCCCTGATCGAAAGTGGCCGCGGAGGGCAGCAGAAAGACGCGCTCGGCCGGAAGCACCGCGTATTCCTGGGCAGTTCCGCTGTTCGCACGCTGATAGGCGGCGAGGGCGAGCCAGACGCGATCGCCGACAGCTACGTTCGACACACCGGGGCCGACGGCGTCGGCGACGCCAGCGCCGTCCTGGTTCGGCACGACGTCGGCGAATGCGAGAGCCTCCCCCGGGCTGGTGCCTCGGCGCGACTTCCAGTCGGTCGGGTTCACCCCGCCCACCACGATGCGCACGCGAACATCCCCGGCACGGGGCTCTGTCACTGGTCGATCGACGAGGTGAAGCACGGACGGGTTACCGGTTTCGCTATACACAATGGTCTTCATATAAGACCTAACGCCAAAGACGTCGGAATGTTTCCCGGCGGCGGCGCCGCACGTTCGAGCGTGGCGTGCAGATTGGTCTGAATGGTGCTCCTGGTCTCGGTGAGCGCCAAGTCGATGTCGATCTCGAATTCGTTCGCTCGCTCGCACGACGGTCCACCAGAGCGATTCAGCCGGTGTGAGCTGAAGCTCGGCGGTCGCGTCTGCCTCGATCTGCCCGGAGCGAAAATGGTCAAACTCCTTTTTTTTCACACAGTTCTAGCGTGGTCGTCGTCACCTCCATCGGCGTGTCGGTCACATCGCCCACCACCCATCTGCGGCTCGAGCAGAACGAACGGCATTCACTGCATCGCCGTGCAGGGCGACGGTCAGCGGGAGCGAGCGCGGCGGCGTTCCCGCCAGGTCATGGCGGCGAGCGCCGCGGCCGCACTCTCGCGCTGCTGCCTGGCCGCTTCGCTGCGCACGGCGCGGCGTTCCCGCCAGAGAGCGAGCTGTGTGGCCACATCCCGGGTGGGGGTGACCACGGGCGGTCCGCCCTGCAGCTGCCGGCGTGCCGCCACCACTCGGCTGTTGAAATCTTTGAGAATCTCGGTCACCGCAGCCTCAGTCTGCACGCTATCCAGCCGGGCATCGAGCTCGGCGTTCTCGGTGCGCAGGGTGAGGGCCGGCGGACCGAGCCCGGTGATCTTCTCGCTTTCGATCTTCTGGCGAATCCACCAGTCAGGGTCATACCCACGCTCGAGGTTCGCCAGCGGCTTGCCGGCGCCGGGCAGATTATCGAACTCGCCACGACGAATGGCCTGCTGAATAGCCATTTCCACATACTGGGCTCGGGCTTCCATCATGGATTGCCCGGCCGTGTTTTGCTCGGGGTCGTTTACTTCTGGCGCAGCGGAGTCTGCCTGGTCGGGCGGCACCATGCGTTTGAGTTGGTAGCGGGCCACGTTGAGTCGGGCGTCGCTGGGTTGCGCATCGCTGCGGTCCTTATTGCCGGTCATGGCTGCCAGCCTAGATCGACGTGGTGGCCGAGTCGACTTGGAACGCTGCTCGGGAGGGCACTTCGACACGAACGAACTGCGGGCCGGGCGGCGGGTCGTGTTTCTAGCTGCAATCATTTGGGCTCGCCTCGACATGTTCGACCGTCAGCACGCCCACACGCGCATGCTCACGCTGCGGTTCGGCGCGGAGGGCGGGCCGCGGGCATCCGTTCGTCTGCGCGGTCGCACCGGACAGACACTCCGTGCCGCGGTGACCGACGTCGTTGCCGAGGTCATTCGCCGTTCGTCGATCGTCGTGCCTTCGACGCCCAATGACCCCGGCGGGCGCTTTGCCCGCTATAACTTTCCCGGTTCGCTCGGCCGTTCTGACGTTCTCGAGGTCGTGTTGAACCCGCCGACCATCGACGATCCCGCGCCGGTGCTGATCTCCTGAGCGGATGCGCCGGCCGTCGCCTCGTCGGAGCGCGCGGCCTCGTCGTTCTCGTCGCTCTCGTCGCCATGAGCGTCGCCGTGTGCGTGCGGCAGTCCCGGCTCGTCGGGCGGCAGCGCCTCGGCGGCCAGCTCGACGCGTTCCTCCCCCACAGCGGCGATGCCGCCCAGAATCAAAAGCCCGCCGAGCAGCTGCAGCGGCGTCAACACTTCGCCCAGCAGCAGCCAGGCGAACAGCGACGCGAAGATGACCTCGAGCAGGCCGACGAACGAGGCGAGCCTCGACCCGAGAATTCCCGCCGCCGTGATGCCCGCCACATACGCCAGCGCGGTGCTGATAATGGCGAGCGCGAGCAGCGGTGCCCACCAGGGCACAACCGTGCCGAGCAGGGACAGGTCAAGAAACGATGCGGTGAAGGGGAGCAGACCGGTCAGGCCGAGTAGGCCGAGGGCTGTTCCCCCGACCAGCAGCCCGAAGGTCGCGAGTGCGATCGGGGGCAAGCCTTCGCCCGGGCGCGCGGCCACCACGAAGAACACCGCGCAGGAGATGGCCGCGCCGAAGGCGAACAGCACCCCCATCGGGTCCACGGCCCGAATGGCACCGGGCCCGATCACGAGCAGCAGCCCGCCAACGGCGAGAGCCGATCCGAGCAACACTGTGCGGCGGGGCATCCGTTGTGTCGTCACCCAAACGAACCCGACCAGAATCAGCGGAGCGAGAAATTCAATCAGCAGCGCGGTCGAGACTGGAATGGTCTGCAGCGCGGCAAAATAGGCCAGCTGAGTACCCGCGACACCGACGATGCCCATTCCGAGCACCCGCCAGCGGGCCCGCCACAGGGCCGCCCGACGCCCGCGCAACGAATACAGCGCGAATGGCAGCAATACGAGCCCGGCGGTCCACGCGCGGGCGGTCACGGCGGCCGTCGGTGACCAGCCAGCCTCGAGCATCGGCTTGACCAGCGCGCCGGAGGTTCCAAACGAAATGGCAGCAATGGCGGCAACGATCACGCCTCCCGGCAGGGACGAGATCTTCATGCTCCTCCTTCAAGCGACGTGGGCCTGTCATGGTCTAAACTGTTTTCACCACTGACAGTAGAACCCTGTTGGCAAGGAGTCAACTTGCATTTTGCCCCTGACACCGAGGAAGCACTCGAATTCGTGGTGCTGCTCGGCGCCACTGACCCCGGGGCCTCCCGAAGCGGCCGCGACGAACTCGAAACGCTCGCCGACCTCGCCGCCCTGCTCGCCCCCATTTTGTTCACCGGCCGCATCGACGGAGATGATGCCGAGCTGCTCGACGTGCAACAGACCCGCGCATTGCTGCGCCGGGTCTGGACTCTCGGCCGCGACGACGCCGTCAAAGAGGTCAACCGCATGCTGCGCGAGGCCAGGGCGCTCCCCCAGCTTGCCCGCCATGATGTCTCGGACTGGCACCTGCACGCGACCGTGCCCGAGGCTCCACTCGGGGAACGCATGCGCGTCGAGGCAGCGCTGGCGTTGATGGACGTGATTCGCAGCGACGAAATGGGTCGCCTGCGAATCTGCGAAGCGGATGCCTGCAGCGGGCTGGTTCTCGACCTCTCCCGTAACGGGTCCAAGCGTTTCTGCAGCGTGCGCTGCGGCAACCGCATGAACATGATCGCTTTCCGCGAGCGCCAGCCCACCGGCTCTACTCCGTCGCCGCCTCGTCGCGCACACGGATAACGACGTTGCCGATCTTCTGCCCCGTCGCGACATATTCGTAGGCAGCGCAAATCTCGTCGAGCGGGTAGATCCGGTCGATTATCGGCCGAAACTCGCCCGATGCGACCAGGCCCTGCAGGAACATCGCATCGTCGCGGGTGTCCTTGGGAATCGGAAACAATACGCGCCTCCTCCTCAGCACCGGCGTGGTCAGCGCCAGGATCGGATTTTGCCACAGCGTACCAAGTTCGGACGAGAGGTAGATTCCGTTGGGAGCGAGCACCCGGCGGCAGCGTCCGAAAGAACTCTTCCCGACCGTGTCGAGCACCACATCAAACTCATCTTCGAGCGCGGTGAAGTCCTCGAGCGTGTAGTCCACCACCCGTTCAGCCCCGAGTGATTCCATCATGGATAGGTGCGGGGTGGCGCAGACCGCTGTGACGCGAGCGCCGAGATTCACGAGCAATTGCACCGCAGCTGATCCGATCCCTCCCGTACCGCCGTTGACCAATACATTCTGTCCGGCGGTAACCCGTGCCGCGCGCAGCATGTTGAGCGCGTAGTGGGCGCCCTCCAGAATCGGTGATGCCTCAACGTAGGAAACGTCTGCCGGTATCTCGGCGACCATTCCTGTCGCGGTAACGGTCAGATAGCCAGCGTGACCACCAAATTTCACGCCGCTGTAGCCGAACACCCGCTGGCCGACCGCAAACGCACTGACGTCGGCGCCGACACCGGCGACCTCGCCGGCGAACTCGCAGCCAAGAATCGTCGCCCGAGGCGCCCGCAGTCCGCTGAATAGCCGCACCACGAGTGGCTTGCCGCTGAGAAAGCCGCAGTCGGTGCGGTTGACCGTGCTGGCGAAGACCCGCACCAGCAGTTCGTCGCGCTGGGGTATCGGCTGCGGCGCAGTCTCGACGTGCACGAAGCTTGGTGGTCCGTAGTGACGGTACACGGCAGCTCTCATGCGGCTCAGCGTACCCTCGAACGCCCCGTCGCGACCGGGTGGGCTCGGGACCGGGCCACGGTGGCGGCTGCGCAGTCGACATGCTCGATTCGACCAGCCAAACCCACGACTATTGCTACGCCGCACGAGGATACTTCGCGTGCTCCTGCGATCGACAAATTAGAGTTATCAGCATGCGCGCTGACCAATGATCCGAGCACACCTAAGCTGAAACCATGACTCAGGTTTCCGAAATTTTTGACCCTTCACTATGGAAGCCCGTCGATGGCTTCACCGCGCTGCAAGACATCACCTACCACCACGACAACGCCGGGCGGGTCGCCCGCGTGGCCTTCAACCGCCCGGAGGTGCGCAATGCGTTCCGCCCGCAGTCTGTCGATGAGCTCTACCGGGTACTTGACGACGCCAGGCAGAACACGCGAATCGGCGTGGTACTCCTCACGGGTAATGGGCCGAGCCTGAAGGACGGCGGCTGGGCATTCTGCTCCGGTGGTGACCAGCGCATCCGCGGGCGCGACGGTTACCAGTACCGTGACGGGGTCGCAAGCACGGGGCGGCTGCACATTCTCGAGGTGCAGCGACTCATCCGGTTCATGCCGAAAGTCGTCATTGCCGTCATTCCCGGCTGGGCGGCCGGCGGCGGTCACTCCCTGCACGTTGTCTGCGACCTCTCGATCGCCAGCAAGGAACACGGCATGTTCAAGCAAACGGATGCTGACGTCGGGTCGTTCGACGGCGGCTACGGCAGCGCCTATTTCGCCCAGCACGTGGGGCAGAAATTTGCCCGGGAGGTCTTCTTTCTCGCGCGTCCCTACGACGCTCAGCGCGCCTACGAGATGGGCGCCGTGAATGCCGTGGTGCCCCATGCAGAGTTGGAGACGACCGCACTGGAGTGGGCAAACACCATCCTGACAAAATCACCGACCGCAATCCGCATGCTGAAGTTCTCGTTCAACGCCGTCGACGACGGAATGGTCGGCCAGCAGATCTTCGCCGGTGAAGCCACCCGCCTGGCCTACGGCACCGACGAGGCCGTCGAGGGCAAGGACGCGTTCCTGGAACACCGCGAACCCGACTGGTCGCCCTTTCCCTGGCAGTTCTAGCGGGCAGCACGAACTCTCACCACCAAGTACCGACACACCTTTTTCGGCGGCCACCGCATCCATCCAGAGGGCGCTGAACTCGTTGCTGAGCGGATGCCCATCCGTGCGCTGGTTGCGGAACTCGCCCGGTCATATATGATTCAAAAAATGATAATAGAACGCCGCATTCTATTATCGAACACAGACGATGCTGGCGTTCGAATCGCCGGACCGAGAGACCGTACCGAAAGACCACACCGAAAGTCCACACACAGAAGTGAGGAAACCGTGCAATTTCACCACCACGGATACGTGTCCACTGATCCCCGCAGGCAGGATGCGGCCGGAGTGGGCATCGATCGCCCCGTCGAACTCCCCGACAACGTCGACGTTCTGATCGTGGGAACGGGCCCGGCCGGCATGATCACCGCCGCCCAGCTCTCCCAGTTTCCCGGTATCACCACGCGCATCGTCGAGCGCCGCGGCGAACGCCTCGCGATCGGGCAGGCCGACGGAATCCAGGCCCGCAGCGTCGAGACCTTCCAGGCCTTCGGGTTCGCCGAGCGCATCATCGCCGAGGCCTACCGCATCACGGAGATGGCGTTCTGGAAGCCCGACCCCGCCAACCCGGCCAACATCATCCGTACCGCCCGCGCCATCGACGACCCCACCGGCATCAGCGAGTTTCCGCACCTCATCGTCAACCAGGCACGCGTGTTGGACTACTTCGCCGAGGTGATGGCCAATTCGCCGACCCGCATGACCCCGGATTTCGGCTATGAAATGCTCAGCCTGACCCACAGCAATGAGGGCGACTACCCCGTCACCGTGACGCTTCGGCACACCAGCGGAGAGCTGACCGGCCAGGAGCGCAAAGTGCACGCGAAGTATGTGGTCGGCGCTGACGGTGCCCACAGCGCCGTGCGCGATTCCATCGGCTGCACGCTGGCCGGTGACGCGGCCTTCCACGCCTGGGGCGTCATGGACGTGTTGGCCGTCACCGACTTTCCCGACATTCGCACCAAATGCGCCATCCAGTCCGGATCCGGCGGAAGCATCCTGCACATTCCGCGCGAGGGCGGCTACCTGTTTCGCATGTACGTCGACCTCGGCGAAGTGGCCGCCGACGACAATGGCGCCGTACGCTCGACGACGATCGACCAGATCATCGTGAAAGCCAACGAGATTCTGCACCCGTACACCCTCGACGTGAAAAACGTGGCCTGGCACAGCGTCTACGAGGTCGCCCACCGTCTCACGGACCGATTCGACGACCTGCTACCCGCGGAGATCGGAATCCGCTCCCCGCGGGTCTTCATCACCGGCGACGCCTGTCACACCCACAGCGCCAAGGCCGGCCAGGGCATGAACGTCTCAATGCAGGACGGCTTCAACCTCGGCTGGAAGCTCGCCTACGTGCTCGACGGCCGCAGCCCCGACAGCCTGCTCAGCACCTATTCCGCCGAGCGCCAGGTCATCGCGAAGAACCTGATCGATTTTGACAAGGAGTGGTCGAGCCTGATGGCGGCAAAGCCCGAAGACCTCACAGTTCCGCTCGAGGACTTCTACACCCAGACAGCGGAGTTTCCATCGGGCTTCATGACCCAATACCCGCCGTCGATGCTCATCGGCGAAGCGACCCACCAGGCGCTCGCCACCGGATTCCCCATCGGCAAGCGTTTCAAGTCCGCCCCGGTCGTGCGCGTCGGCGACGCCAACCCGGTGCAGCTGGGCCACCACCACCGCGCCGACGGCCGCTGGCGCGTGTACGCGTTCGCTGACGCATCCGCTGAAATACTGGCCACCTGGGCCAAGTGGATGCGGACCGCCCCCGATTCGCCGCTGCTCGCGCACACCCCGGCCGACAGTGACATCGACAGCGTCTTCGACCTGAAGGTGGTGTACCAGCAGGCACACACCGAGGTTGACCTGGGCCGGGTTGACGTGGCGTTTTTGCCGAGAACGGGCCCCTTTGGGCTGATCGACTACGAGAAGGTGTACGCCGCCGACCCGGATCGCGACATCTTTGAGCAACGCGGCATCAACCGCGGCGGCGTCGTGGTGATCGTGCGTCCCGACCAGTACGTCGCCCACGTGCTTCCCCTGGCGGCCACGAACGAGCTGGCGAGGTACTTTCGGCAGATGTTGCTTGTTCGGTAGGGCTCAGCGAGCGGATGCCGGTGGGTCGCCCACCTACTCGGCCGCGGGCCGTTGCCGATTTTGCTTCGTGGCCGAGCGCTGCTGTTTGACCGCGAGGTGCCGCCGCGCGGAACCGCGGGTGGGCTTGGTCGCGCGCCGCGCCGCCGGTTCCGCGGCTACACCCGCAGTCACCAGGTCGGCGAGCTTTCGCAGGGCAATCTCGCGATTGCGCAGCTGGGAGCGCTGCTCGCTGGCGGCGATGGTGACCACCCCGGAAACGAGACGGTGATTCAGGCGGGTGAGCAGCAGCATCCGCTCGTCGTCGGACAGCACAGTGGACTCGGCGACGTTCCAGGACAGCTCGACGCGACTGTCGGAGGTGTTCACGTGCTGGCCGCCGGGACCGGACGAACGCGAGAACCGCCAGCCGAGTTCACGCTCGGGAATGGTCAGCGCCGCCGACACCTCAAGATCCATGCCCCTAGCGTTGCACACCCCAGGATCCCCCGCGCACGACAAGCATCACAAACCCTGCGCAACCGGCCTCAGAACAGAGGCCAGCTCAGAACAGTGGCGAGCTCAGAACAGCCGCCAGCTCAGAACAGTGGCCAGGGCACGGCGGGCATGTCGCCGCTCGGGGCGGGGAATCGTGCGTCAGAGCGCAATTGGTCGCAGCGCGCGGCAAACGCCGTGAGTTCTTCGGCGCTGACCAGGCCAGCGAGGGTGTTGCCGAGCTCGCCGGACAGGCCGGCTGTGACCCGGTCGATGCCGTCGAGCTCGTCGGTGGTGAGAGCGTCGCCCAGCCAGCCCCACAGTACGGTGCGCAGCTTGTGTTCGACGTGAAAGGTGAGCCCGTGATCGACTCCGTGTCGGTGCCCATCGGTCATCGCGAGAATGTGGTCGCCCTTGCGATCAGCGTTGTTCACGACCACGTCGAACACGGCCATCCGCCGAAGCGGGGCGCTGTCTTCGTGAATGAGGGTGACCATCCGTTCGTGCTCGTCTCGCCCGTCGAGAACGTGTCGCCACCCGGTTTCCGGAACGGCGTCCGCTGCCACCAGGTCGACGGGACTCTGGGCGGGGTCACTCTCCTGCCAGAGCTGCACCATGCCTTCGCCCATCGGACCCTCGCGCAGCCAGGTGCGCGGTACGACGTTCCAGCCGAAGGCTTGCGAGACCAGATACGCCGCCACTTCACGATTGGCAAGGTTTCCATCGGGAAAATCCCAGAGCGGATGCTCCCCCGCCACCGGTTTGTAGACGACCATCGCGCCATCGATGCTGCCCAGGAAGGTTGCATTCGAGGCCGTCGTGATTCGTCCGGTGAGTGTCAACTCGCCGTCGACCAGGTCAGGAGTCGGCATCAGTCCCCGGGAACGGTGCAGGTGTGGCCGTCGGCGTCGATGGGGTAACCGCAGAGGGAGCACATCGGCCGCCCGGCGCCCACGATCTCACGAGTGCGCTTCGCGAACGCGCGAGCGGTACCAACAGGTATGCGCACGAGCAACGCATTGGCCGCTTCAACCGGTTCGAGTAATTCCTCGTCTTCGTCGACCATCGGGTAGGCCTCGATCACCACTTGAACCGTTGATGGATCCCAGCCCAGGCTCATCGAGCCGGTGCGAAATTCCTCAGCGACCGGTTGCTCGAGCGGGTCATTATCGACGAGCTCGATGGGGGTCGTGGCCGGGATACTGAACGGGTTGCCCTCGAAGGTGATCAGCTGGTCGAGAATCTCGTCGATCTTCTCGGCGAGCAGCGCCGACTGCTGTTTCTCCAGCGCGATGCTGATGATTCGCGCGCCGCTGCGCACCTGCAGATAGAACGTGCGCTCCCCGGGCAAGCCCACGGTGCCGATGACGACCCGGTCAGGCCAGACGAACTCATGAACGATTTGGGGCATGTAGACATTTTAGACGCGAGAGCTGCGTGACGTCTGCGGCTCGGCCCGTTACCGATGAGAACGTCAGCTGAAAGGATGCATTGCGGTTATCGAATCGCTGGTCATAACCGGCGCAGGCATCAGTGACGCCGCTCAGTCGACCTCGCTGCGCACGGGGAGCGTGCGCACGCTGACGAAGTGCCGCGCTCCCCCGTCGATGGGGTCAGTGAAGCGCACCTCGTTCGCCAGCAACTGCAGCGGGCGGGTGAAATCGTCAAGCGCGATATCCTGCATAACGGGATAGAGCGGGTCGTCACTGATCGGAATTCCCAAGCCCAGCATGTGCAGGCGCAATTGGTGCGTGCGACCGGTGCGGGGCGTCAGCCGGTAGCTGCCCAGGCCGTCGATCACCGATTCGAGTTCAATCAACGATTCAGCGTTGACCGGCGCGCCCGGCAGCACCTCGGCTTGCCAGCGACCAGGACGCGTGGTGAGGTGATTGCGCACCGTCACGGGCAGCTCGAGGCCCGTTCGCAGCGGAGCCAGCGCACGGTAGGTCTTGGCGACCTCGCGGCGCTGGAACATCGACTGATATGCCCCGCGCCATCGTCGCTCGGTCGCCAGAATCAGCAGCCCCGACGTCACCCGGTCGAGCCGATGCAGCGGGGACAGCTCCGAAAGCTGCAGTTGGGCGCGCAGGCGCACCACCACGCTCTGCACGACATGGCGCCCACGGGGAATGGACGAGAGAAAAGCGGGCTTGTCGATCACCACGATCCGATCGTCGCGATAGATCATATGAATGAGACCCGGAACTACGGATTCCTCGGCCAGATCGCGGTGGAACCACACAAAGGTGTACGGCTGGTAGGGGTCGCGGCCGCCGACTGCGGCGCCGGTGCCATAGACAAAACGTCCCTGGGCCAGAAATCCCGCCACGTCCACGAACTCCGACAACCGCTCGTCGAGCCAGGCCCCCATGGTTTCCCAGAGCGGATGCTGCGACCGTTCCGGCGTGCACACCCACGCGGCATCGAGCCCGTGCCGTTGCGGGACCGGAGAACGCGGGGGCATCCACTGATCGTACGTGGCTCAGCCGTCACTGCGGGTGTACGGGCGCCGATCGAAATTGGGCCGATATGCCTGCGTGATTCTTCGTTCACAGCACCGACAGCTGCTGCCACCTGGTCTCGTTGCGCCAGTTATCTAAAAGCCCGCCCATGTTCGAACACGGGCGGGCTTTCTATACGCGTGCCGCGCGGTGTTCGCGGTCGCTCACGTGCACGTGCACGTGACGAAGGTCAGTCGGCGCTGATCTGCAGGCGGAACCGGTCACGCTGGGTGTGAAGGTTCCAGAGGTGCTCGGCCAGCTTTGCCGGGTCTTTTTCGGGATCACCCGCGATGATTCGACCGCCGATGATGAGCTGGGAGACCTGGATCCCCTCTTCGCCGAGAACCTCATTCAGAAGCTGCGCGTAGGCGGCCTGTCCAGCAAAGGCAATGGATGTGCCCGCCAGGCTCCGTACCGGAGTCACGGCCGTGCCGCCGTTGACGAAGAGAATGGTGCCCCGGTTCTTTCCCAGAAAACGCATTCCGGGAACGACCTGGTGCACGGCCGCGACGGGGCCGTAGACGGAGAATTCGATCGGCCCAACCAGATCAGCGGGCGTGGTTTCCAGCACGGGACGCATGAAGTCCTTCTGCGGCAGAGGGCTGTACTGCAACACCTCGATCGCGCCGAGGGTCTCCGTGACCTGCTCGAGCACCCGGCTAATCGACGCCGGGTTCCGCACATCGGCGACGAAACCCTTCGCCGTGATTCCCTCTGTGCCCAGTTCCTCGGCCAGCGCATCCACTCGGCCCTGGTTGCGCGAAATCAGCGCAACGGAAAATCCTTCTGCTCCGAAACGACGCGCTACTGCTGCGCCGAGTCCCTTGCCTGCACCGATAATTGCGATAGTAGTCATATCGGTTGCAAGACCCCTCCCTGGGGAAATATTCCCCCATGATCAACCCAGCACCACCGTGGGCCCGGTGTCAGAGCAGCGGTAAAACCTGCTCACGAACCTGCTTGCGCAACACCTTGCCGAGCATCGAGCGCGGTGTGTTCTCGATGTGCACGATCCGCCGCGGAATCTTGTAGGCCGCGAGGTGTTCCCGGCAGTGCGCCCGCAATGCATCTTCATCGAGGGTGGCACCGGCCTTGAGTTCGATCGCGGCGACAACCATCTCCCCGCCGCGTTCGAGCGGTCGGCCGATCACTGCGGCGTCACTGACGCTCGGGTGCAGTCGCAAGACGGCCTCGACCTCAGAGGGCGACACGTTGAAACCACCGGTGATGATCAGCTCCTTGGCGCGGTCTACGATCGTGGTGAAGCCATCCTCATCCACGGTCACGATATCGCCGGTGCGCAGCCAGCCGTTGGGTAAGAGCGCCTTCGCGGTCTCCTCCGGGTTGTTCCAATAACCCTGAAAAACCTGCGGGCCCTTCAACAACAATTCACCCGGCTGCCCCAACGGCACCTCAACGTTCGGATCATCCAGATCGACCACTTTCATCAGGGTCGATGGGAACGGCACCCCGATCGTGCCCGTGCGTCGGCTGGCATGAAACGGATTACCCAGGGCGACCGGAGATGACTCGGTCATGCCATAGCCCTCAACGAGAAGTCCGCCCGATACCGATTCCCAGAGTTCCACGACATGATCGGGCAGATTCATGGCGCCCGAAATGCAGTATTTGCACGAGCGCAGCGAGATTCCTTTTTCCTGTGCGGCGAGCGCCGTGCGCTCGTAGATCGGCGGCACCGCGCAGTAGACCGTGGCGGGCGACTTTTTCATGGCGTCGAGAATCAGCCCGGGCTCAAACTTGGGGAACAGCACGAGCAGGCCCTGCTTGCGGATGCCGTAGGTCAGGTAGAGGGTCATCCCGAACGCGTGGAACATCGGCAGGATCGCATAGAAGATTTCTTTGCGGTACTGCGCTCCGTGCATCCATGCCTCACCCTGCAGGGCATTGGAATACAGGTTGAAGTGGGTGAGCATGGCGCCCTTGGGGGTTCCCGTGGTGCCCGAGGTGTACTGGATGGCGGCCAGGTCATCGACCGAGGGGCGCGGATGCTCAAAATCGATCACGCCGAAAGCGAGCAGGTCCTTCCAGGCCATCGTGCCCGGTGCCGGGCCCGTCAGCGCCGCGCGTGATTGGCGCAGCCCCTTCACCGGCAGGTGCAGGGCGAGGCGCTTCAGGGTGGGAAACGCCGTGAGGAGATTGACCGAGACAACGTGGTCGATCTCGATGTCGGCCGGGAACTCCCGCACGGCGGCCGTCGCCTTGTCCCAGGCGATAACAATGCGGGCCTGATGATCTTCGAACTGGTGGCGCAATTCCCGGGACGTATAGAGCGGATTGTGCTCCACCACCACCGCGCCGAGGCGCAGCACCGCGTAGAAAGCGACGACGTGCTGGGGGCAGTTCGGCAAGATCAGGGCCACTCGATCGCCAGTTTTCACCCCGAGGCGACGCAATCCCTCCGCGGCCCGGTCAATCTGATCGCCGAGTTCGGTGTAGGTCGTTCGACGCCCGAAAAACTCCAGCGCGGGGTGAGTGCCGGCTTCGGCCACTGCACGCTCGAGCATGGCCACGAGGGACTCCGTGGGAAGTTCAATCTCGGCGGGAACGCCCGGTTGATAGTTCTTGACCCACGGCTCGTGCTCAGTGTTTGCCATGACACCATCCTCCCCGATTTCAAGCTGAATCCTGCGCGTGACGAGCGGATGCCGTGACACCGCGAACGCATTACCTCAGGCATCCGCTGCCTGCGCCGCACCTGCACGCCCCCGCTGGTTGACACGCAGACATTCCCTGGGTGGGTCAGACAGTGCCACGTTCCAGACTCGATCGGGTCGGTGAAATCACGTAACGTTGAGCGAGCGGATGTCACCGTCGACACGTGCCACGGCACGGGATTTCCTCGCATCTCATCATCGGCACTGAAAGACTTTTTTTTATGACGACCACTGTTCCTGCACTCGCCGCCCCCGCGGCCAACCAGCCCCTCGTTCGCACCACGATCGAGTTGCGCACCCCCGGCGCCCACGACGTGGCGATCGACATCAAGTTCGCCGGAATCTGCCACTCCGACATTCACCAGGCTCGCGACGAGTGGGGCGTTGGACTGTTCCCGATGGTTCCCGGCCACGAGATTGCCGGCATCGTCTCTGCCGTCGGCAGCGACGTCACCCGTTACCAGGTGGGCGACCGCGTCGGCGTCGGCTGCTTCGTGGACTCTTGCCGCGAGTGCGTCAACTGCCTCGCCGGCGAAGAGCAGTACTGCCTGAAGGGCGAGGTCGGCACCTACAACGACCGCAACCACGACGGCTCCCCCACCAACGGCGGCTACAGCACCGCGATCGTCGTCGACGAGAACTACGTGCTCGGCATCCCCGATGGCATCGAGCTCTCCGAAGCCGCTCCCCTGCTTTGCGCCGGCATCACGCTCTACTCCCCTCTCGTGAACTGGGAAGCCAGCCCCGGCAAGAAGGTTGCCATCCTCGGCATGGGCGGCCTCGGACACATGGGTGTGAAGATCGCCCACGCGCTCGGCGCCGAGGTCACCGTTCTCAGCCAGACCCTCAGCAAGAAGGAGGACGGCCTGCGTTTCGGCGCAGACCACTACTACGCCACCAGCGAACCGACCACCTTCACCGAGCTCGAGAACCACTTCGACCTCATCGTGAACACCGTGGCCGCGAACCTCGAACTGGAGGGCTACCTCAAGCTGCTCGCCCTCGACGGCACGCTCGTGCACGTTGGAATCCCCACCGAGCCTGACAGCGTGAAGATGGTGTGGCTCGCCGCCCAGCGTCGCTCCATCGCCGCCTCCAAGATCGGTGGCATCCGCCAGACCCAGGAAATGCTCGACTTCTGCGCCGCCCACGGAATCGGCGCCGACATTGAGATCATCTCGGTCGATCAGGTGAACGAAGCCTACGAGCGTGTTATCCGCAGCGACGTGCGCTACCGTTTCGTTATCGACGTGGCCACGTTTGCGAACGAGACCCGCGCCGACGCGTAGGCGCCCTGACCGGCGCGGCAGAAGCCACACCGGTCGATAAAAAACCCAGGCACGAACTGCCCCGGGCCGCAGATACAACGCGGCCCGGGGCATCCGTCATTTAAGGAGTCCCATGAAGTATGTGAAGCTCGGAACCACCGGTCTGGATGTCTCAGCGCTCGCCCTCGGCTGCATGAGCTATGGCGAGCCGGAGCGCGGAAACCACGCTTGGACGCTGACCGAGGCGACCAGTCGGCCCTTCATTCGGCAAGCCGTTGAGGCCGGCATCAACTTCTTCGACACCGCAAATGCTTACTCGGCCGGGTCGAGCGAGGAAATCCTCGGGCGCGCCCTCGCGGAGTATGCCAGCCGCGACGAGATCGTCGTGGCCACCAAGGTCTACTCGCCGGTCGGCGAAGGTCCCAACCAGCGCGGCCTGTCACGCAAGGCGGTGCTGCAGGAGATCGACAACAGCCTGCGTCGCCTCAACCTCGACTACGTGGACCTCTATATCGTGCACCGCTTCGACCCCTTCACTCCCCTCGAGGAGACGCTTGAAGCCCTGCACGACGTGGTGCGCTCGGGTAAAGCGCGCTACCTGGGCGCCTCCTCGATGTTTGCCTGGCAGTTTGCGAAAGCCCTGCGCCTGCAGCACGTGAACGGCTGGACGCCGTTCGTGTCAATGCAGAGCCAGTACAACCTGATCAGCCGGGAAGAGGAGCGCGAAATGTTCCCCCTCGCCGCCGACGCTGGTATCGGTCTCACCCCGTGGAGCCCGCTCGCGCGTGGAAAGCTGACCCGGGACTGGGACCAGACGACCGCCCGCACCGAAACGGACCTGATCAGCCAGGCCTTGTACGCACAGGCAGAGGTCGGCGATCGCGCCGTTGCTTCCGTCGTCGCTGACATTGCTGCCGAACGCGGAGTGCCGCTGGCTCAGGTAGCCCTGGCCTGGGTGTCGGGTAACCCCGCTGTGACGGCGCCGATCGTTGGCGCCACGAAGCCGCAGCACCTCGACGATGCCATCGCCTCGCTCGACCTCGAACTCAGCGCCGACGAGCGGGCGCGCCTTGAAGCATCGTACGTTCCGCGTCTCCCCGAAGGGTTCTAAAGCATCAGCGGGTGGACTCGAGCGCGGGGGCATCCGTCTGATCTGTGCGCCAGGAGGCCAGGATGCGCAGCGCGTCGTTTGAGGCGGATGCCGGCTGGGTGCTGTAGACGAAGAGTTGCTGGTCTGGTTCGCCTGGAACAGGGAAGGTCTCGTAGTCCACATCCACCCGGCCCACGATCGGGTGCTCGAAGCGCTTCACGCCGAACGTGCACTCCCACACCCGGTGCTGGCTCCACCACGCGCGAAATTCGTCGCTCTTGACGGTCAACTCACCGATCAACTCGTTGAGAGCCCGGTCGTTGGGGTGGGACCGCGCGTCGTGACGGAGCATAGCCGCCACATCGCACGCCACAATGTCCCAGTCCAGGTACAGCGTGCGCGCCGACGGGTCGAGGAATGTCCATCGGGCCATGCTGCGCCCGAGCCCCGAGGCCTTCGTGAAGTCCTTGAGCAGCAGCTTGGCGAGGTCGTTCATGGCCAGCACGTCCATGCCGACGCCGAGCACGAATGCCGGCTGCGTGGTGAAGGAATCCATGATGGTGCGCACCGACGTTCGCACTGCGTGGGTGCGCCGCCGCTGCTGGATGCGGCCGCCGGTCGAGGCGGATAACAGCGAGAACAGGTAGCTGCGCTCCGCCTCATTCAGGTGCAGCACCCCGGCGAGCGCGTTGACAACGGCAACGGATGCCTGCGTCACCCGGCCCTGTTCCATGCGCGCGTAGTAGTCAACGCTCACACCGGCCAGCCCCGCGACTTCGTCACGGCGCAGTCCGGGTACTCGCCGGGCAGGCGCGTGGGGGTTGACCGACACGCCGACGTCGGCTGGGGTGAGTCGGGCCCGGGCCGAGCGCAGAAAATCGGCGAGGGTATCTTTGTCGTCCATCCCTTAAGTATCTCAAACCAACGCACGTCGAAGTGGGAAGGGGCGGCCCGGCCGGCTCGTTGTCGACCAGGACCTCAACGCACATGCACTCTCGCGATTGCGTTGCTGTTCGCTGGTGTCATCAACTGTACGATTAGGTATTCGCGCAAGTCTGGGTTCTCCAGCGTCTGTCGGGTGTATAGCTGCACCGTGTCTTCTGTTTCCACCACCTGATGGATCAGCGCCGGGTCGCCTTTCTTGCCTCCTCCCGAGCAAGAGAGCCACACACATGAAAATGCAGGATCTAACCGCCAAAATCGCTGTTATCACGGGAGCCTCGAGCGGAATCGGAGCAGCAGCTGCGCGCCTTCTCGTCGAGGAGGGTGCCCACGTCATCCTCGTCGCCCGGCGCGTGGAACGGTTGCAGGAGCTCGCCGCCGAACTCGGAGACTCCGCGACGGTCATGCAGGTCGATGTCGCGGATGCCGCCGCCGTCACATCGATGTTCGCCACGATCAAGACTCGTTTCGGTGGGGTGGATCTGCTCTTCAACAACGCCGGCCTGGGCATCAATTCGCCATTTGAGAGCAGCGACCCGGATGACTGGAAGTCAATGATCGATGTAAACCTGTATGGCGTGCTGAACTGCACCCAGGCGGCCATCCCCCTCATGCGCGGTCGCGCCGGCGCCATGATCTGCTCCGTTTCGAGCGTCGGTGGCCGCTACGGCGCAGCCACTTGGTCGGTCTACAGCGCAACGAAGTATGCCGTCGTCGGTTTTCACGATGCCCTGCGCAAGGAACTGGGCGAGGAGGGGATTCGGGTGTCGGTCCTCGAACCGGGGGCCGTGTGGACCGAGTTCGGCGAGAACGTCAGCGATGCGCTCCTGACCCGCCGCACCCAGCTGGAAGCGATGCAGTCCGAAGACGTCGCCCAGGCCCTCGTCTTCGCTTTTGCGCAGCCGGCCAATGTGCTCATCCAGGAGATTCTCATGCGCCCGGTCAAGCAGATCGCTCCCTGACCTGCTGCCGCTTGGCGGCCGGCACCGTATCAACCGCGGACAGAGTCGATATCGGCCCGGCCTCTCGTCAGCGAACGGGGAGTAATCGCACCGGGTCGCCGCGGCCGACGCTTCCCGGGCGAATGACCTGCGCGTAGACACCGAATGGAATGTCACTCCCGCTCAGCCGGTAGCGGGCGAGGGTCTTCAGCAGGTTCGTGCCGCGAGCGCCGGTGTCGGGCTCCAGGTCGATAACCGCGCAGCGCGGAATGCCGGCGCCCACGCGCAGGCGTGCGCTCCCCAGCTCGAGTTCACGACCAGCCCAGGAATCTTCCACGTATGCAGCCGCGCCGCCCGTGTCGATTGTGAACGTCGCCCGAAACCGGCGAGCGTCAACGGTCGTGGCCGCCTCAGCGGCGAGGCGGCGCAGCGAACTCGTCGTCACGATGGTGACGGAGTCGCCGTAGACCACGCCGCCCGCGCCGTTGACCTGTGCCACAGCGACATCCTTGCCGAGCAAACGAGAGAATACCCGGGCCCACGGCCCGTCAACCACGTGCATGCCAACGGCGCGACCCCAATAGTCGAGGGTGACAGTTTGACCGTTCGACTCGGGCCTTGCGGCGACCAGCTGCCCGCCGATGTCGACCGAGAGTACCCCGTCATCCCACCGGGCTTGGCAGGTGGGCAATAACGGATGCTCGACGGTCTTCAACACCCGGCCGTTCGCAAGGTCAACGACCGCGAAGAGTCGGTCCCCCACCGGACCGTATGCTTCGAGCAGCACGTTTTCGCGCGTCGTGTGTCGGCCACCCTTGAGGGCCGACAGGCCAATGTCGCGAATCTGCATAATAGTGATCACCCTAATGGCAAACTGCTCCCGGGCCGCGTCAGCAGGGGCATACCGCGGGTACTGCCTGGGGGCACTTCCAAACGTCCCCCAGACGCAACCGCGCGCGTGGCGGTTACGGAGCGCCGGCCACAATCTTAGGGCGGCCGATCAGCGCAGTCGTCGAGCCCGTAGGACAACGTCGTGGGTGTGATGTGACCCGGCGCCGGTTGCGACATGGCGCGGCCGGGTCTCGTCGACCTCGACCTGCCAGCTGTCGTCCAACAGTGCAGCGACCTCTGCGGGGCCTACATAGTCGTCAACATGAAAACCGTGGGCCGCGGCCTCCTCCTTCGTCGGCGCGGGGTGATGCACAAAGAGCAGCACACCATTGGGAGCGACCGCCGCGAGCAGCGCGTGCTCGGCGACGTTCCCGTCGGTGCGCAGCAGCGCGGGGTACTGCGCAGAGACGAGATCAAAGGACGCCCGCGGCAGCGCCGCGTCGACCAGGCCGGCGTGTAGCCAGTTCACCGTCACGTTGCGAACGGCGGCCTGGGCTACTGCCCGGTCGAGCGCCACCTGCGACACGTCCAGCGCGGTAACGCGCCAGCCGTGTTCCGCCAGATAGAGGGCATCCGCTCCCTCGCCACAGCCGACATCCAGAGCGCGCCCGGCCGGTAAATCCTGCATCTCGGTCAGGAGTGTCCCGTTCGGATGCCCGCTCCACAGCTGTGCCATGTCGGCGTAGCGCGCGTCCCAGAATTCCTCGACCACGCCGGGATCGCGGGGGGCGTGAACAGCACTTGCCGCCTCCGCGTTGTCGTGGTCGGTCTCAGCGTGATCGGGTAAAAACTCGTTCGTGTGCTCCATGGTTCAAGCATCCGGCTTTCACGGGTTTGCGACAACTTCTGATGCCCCCCGGAGCGATCACGGCCAGGTACACCTGACGCCCACGGCAGTCGATTGCTGGTGCAAGTGGCCAGCCGAGTTGCCCTGCCCCCGCCGCTCGGCGCAGACTGGAGGCACCGGATCGCAACTGAGTCTTCCGCCTGTGGCTAAGGAGCTCACTATGACTGAACCGAACGATGCGCGCGTCGGCCTCTACATCGATTTTGACAACATCGTTATCTCGCGTTACCAGCAGCTGCACGGGCGCAATGCTTTCCAGCGCGACGGCATCCGCGATTTCAATAAGTCGAGTGCGGATGCCGACCCCGAGGTCGCCGCGCGGCTCGCCTCCGCCACGGTGGACTTCAACGCCATCATCGACTTTGCCGCATCTTTTGGCACCTTGGTCGTCAATCGTGCCTACGCCGACTGGTCGGTGCCGGTCAATGCGAGTTACCAGCGTCAGCTCATGTCTCGAGCGGTGGACCTGACCCAGCTATTCACCACGACCACCCGCGGAACCAAGAACGGTGCAGACATCCGTTTGGCCGTCGACGTGGTCGAAGACCTCTTTCGACTGCCCGACCTGACCCACGTGATCATCATCGCCGGCGACTCGGACTACATTGCCCTGGCTCAGAAGTCGAAGCGGCTGGGTCGGTTTGTGGTGGGCATCGGCGTTGCGGGCTCGACGAGCACATCACTCGCCGCTGCGTGCGATGAGTTCGAGGACTACGACTCGCTGCCCGGAATTGGCAAGGGCACCGCTACGACCAGCACGGGAAGGCCCAAGGCCAGCAGGAAGGCTCCAGAAACTGCCGAGACCGTACCCGACCCGGCACCTGTCCAGACCCGTATATTCACCACGATCCCCATGTTCTCTCATATCGAGGACGCGCAGTTCGACGAGCCTGAGGTCGGCGACGACATTGACCCACAGACGCTCGCCACGGAGCTCCTGGTGCGTGCGCTGCAGATCGGTCACGCCAAGGGTGACGCCGACGAGTGGCTCAACACGGGCACGATCAAGAACCAGATGCGCCGCATGGACCCCTCTTTCAACGAGAAGCCGTTAGGCTTCCGGTCCTTCACCGACTTTCTCTCCTCGCGCAGCGAGCTAGCCGAGCTGAAAGAGGATGGCCCGCAGCGGCTCATCCGGCTGCGCCCCGAGGCAGAAAGCAGACGCTAAAGAGTCAACTCACTCTGCGCAGCGGATCGGCGACGAGAGAGCGCTGCCACCCCTGCCGCCACGAGCGTCGCCACGCCCGCCGCGGCCGTCGACACGGCGACGATCGTCTCGGTGAAGGGGGTCGTGTCGTGCGACTGATAGCCCACGATGGCCGGCGCGATCTGAAAGGTGACGACGATAGTGCCGGGCAAGGTGACGGCGAGCAGCAACAGGCACGCGACGGATGACGCCCACGACACGAGCAGCCAGCGCACGCTCAAGGCGATCAAACCGGCGAACCCGACCAAGCTCAGGAACAGCTGCACCGGCAGAAATTGCAGCGGAGACGGAACACCGATCAGGCCCGAAACGAGGGCGTGCACGCCGGTGATGCCGAAGGATGCCGCGGTCGCGACGGTGAGCATCCGCTCAAGGCCGCCGTCGCGATGCGCGACCGATCGCGCCACGGCCGTGATGCCCAGCGCCAGCAGCAGAAGACCCACGCCGAAGAATTGCGCGGTCGTGCCGAGGTCTTGCCACGGGTCCGCGGGGTAGGAGTAGTCGAATCGGTGGTCTTCAATCGAGATGTCGGTGCTCGTCCGGGAAGCGCTGAGCACGACCCACCGTTCCAGCGAGGCGACAAGCTGCAGCGCGGCCGCTGCGAAAAACAGCCCCGCTGCAACGAGCGACCATTGGGCCGAAACACGACGGGCACGATGTGTCTGCATGTCGTTATCGGTGCTAGCGATGGCTGCCATGCGCCCAGAGTAGCAACATGGTGCGAGCTTGCAAGCAATTTGCACGCAAGCGGCGGGCATCGACCGTCACCTCGGATTCGCAAGCCAGCCGGGCCCGTCAACCACCTGATATCTCGAATTCGCATGATTGACGTCAGCTTGGCGAAGCGCGTGGCTGTGCACGAGCACAGCTGATCTGCGACTGCTCCCGCATCCGCCGAGGAGTGAGTAAATGATATAGATTTCCAGCGCACCATGAGTTTTTTGGCAGCTCAAGTGTGGGTCCCGCCGAAATCTCTTGGCGGTCGCTTCCGGAGAACCGAACGCAATGAGCGCTGCGCCCACAATTAATTCCACTCCATCACATGGCGTGTTATTGTCTGAGCCTATGTGAGGAGAAATGTGCACACAGCTATTTTTATTCCCGGTCTCGCCAACGCAACCCGTCCCGGTAAGTCGTTCACCAGAGTGTTCGTGCTCGCGGCGGTGGTACTCCTTGCCGTTTTTGGCTTGACGTTCGCTCCCTCCGGTTCGTCCGCATCAGCCGCGCAAACGATCGCCCAGTGCAACAATGTTGCGAACACTGGTGGTTTGGGTCTGAACTGTGATGTCACCGTTGTTAATAATCTCGACGCCAGCACCGGAGTGGCCAGTTCAACGGTGACCGTCAAGGAATGTCGCGCGGCTGCAAACACTGCTCCCATCTGCACAACCGCGACAACGTCGTATGACGCGCTCACCACATCGGTGAACCAATGCAACGATGCCGCCAATGGCGGAGGGTCCAGCGTGATCTGCAATGTGACCGTCACCAACAATGTGACCGGGGCGGCATCCACTGATGTCACGCCTGCAACGGTCAACCAGTGCAACGGAACTGGTGCGGAAGGCCCCGAGCCGACCTTGAGCTGCGACCCGTTCCCCGCCAGCACCACTAGCGCAACGATCACGCAGTGCAACGGATCAGTCAACGGCGGCGGCGCTTCCGACCGAGTCAACTGCACCGTGACCCCGTCAACGACCAGCGCGCTTCTCCCGGTGTCGATCAACCAGTGCAACGGCACGGCCAACGGCGGCGGATCCGTTGTCACCTGCGCCGCCTCGTTGACCAATATCACCGTCGCCGCCGCGCCGGCGCCAACGGCGACGCCGATCGCGAAAAACACTCTGCACGATTCCAAGACCGACGGTTTTAATCCCGCCCCTAGCGATGACGCGGGCGCTCCCGTGTTTCTCGGAATTGGCGCACTGCTTCTGGCCGCGCTAGTCGCTGCCGCAATTGGTGCGCGCCGAATCAGTGCTCGGCACTAAACGGGCAGCGCTTATCGGCGCATCTGCCCTCCTCTGTGTGATGTCGGTCGGATGGTTTCTTATGCCACCGACCGACTCTGCGCCAACGCCAACGGCCACGGCCACGGCCACGGAGTCACCAAAAATTCACCGGGCGGTTCCGGCGACGCCGGCTCCACCCACGGCAGCGTCGTCCACAGAAGTAACGATTGCAGCTTCAGCGCCGCTGCGTCTCCGGGTACCCTCCATCGGGCTCGACGGAGCCGTATCCGAATATACCCAAGCCATGATCGAAGAACGGGGTGGATTTGACCCGTCCGAACTCACCACGATTTCCTGGGACACAACTATTTCCGGCGGAACGGCAGGCACGGACTCGACCAACACGGTGTACCTATATGGGCACTCCGCAGTCGAATCAGCAGTATTCAACAGCCTCAAAGATGTGCCATCCGGGGCCGTGGCGAGCGTTGACACGGCGAATGGCCGTCTGTGTTACGTCGAGCAAAAAACGCTTCAACTGAACAAGTCGGAGTACAAGTACAACGACGAACTCACCGACGCCATCCCCAACCGCCTGGTGCTCGTCAGTTGCTATCGCCCTTCCGACTACAACCCGGACGCGGCCACCGTGCAGAACATCGTCGTTGTGATGCAATTGGATCAGGCACAAACCACATCCGGCTGCTAACTACCGTCGACCCGATTACCGGTCGGGTCGTCGGCTCTCGGGAGAATGACCCAGAACAAGAGGATGGCAAGGCCTGTTGCGCCGCCCGCGATAAAGCTAGCCGCTGCACGACGCCGGCGACCGAGAGCCCGAGGTAGAAGTTGATGTTGATGTTGATGTTGATGTTGATGATGATGATGATTAGATCGTGATAAAGGTCGGTGAATCTGGTCTGGAAAGTCAGCGGCAGGAAAAAGCCAGTGATTATTTGGGTACAAGTCTGCGTAACTCGGAGCTCTTGAAGGGTGTCGCCTTGATTACGGTCTAGGCGCTCAACAGTCGATTCGTCTCGACCGATCCTGGGATCCACGCCCGATGTCTCAGCTGCGAGCAGATGCCAGTGCTGGTGAGCGAACGGGTTCCGACGATGTGTTCATGGAGCCTCACATAAGGCGGTAAGCTCTTACAGTTGTCTTCCGCAGGTTTCGGTTATCGAAATCGCTTTGCGGAAGCGGCGGGCTGTGGCGCAGCTTGGTAGCGCACTTGACTGGGGGTCAAGGGGTCGCAGGTTCGAATCCTGTCAGCCCGACCAAAGGGCCGTTCGCGAAACTGTTCACGAAACGGCCCGGTCGGAACAAAAAGAAATCGCTCCTGAGGATTCTCAGGAGCGATTTCTGGTTTAAGCGGGGTGTTCGTGGAGTTGTGTTGGCGATTCGTCGACCGAGACCGTGTCGCCGGTGGTTTTTTGTGTTTTGGGGCGCGTCGGATTGTTCGTAATGCGGGGAGGCGTGCCCTCTCGGGCGCTAGTCGACGGCGTATGTGGCCGGTTAGGTTCTTCGCGGCGGTCCGCCGCTGCCATCGCCGTCTGAGCGTTTGGGTTTGGTCGGCCGCTCCACATCGGGTGGGTAGGTGTGCGTGTAGGGATTATGGAATTCTCGGTCGCGACGCCGGACGGGTGAGACTTGAGGTTCGCCGTTGACCTGTTTCTTAGCGTCGTCTTTGATCTTGTCGCTAACGAACGCGGCGATCTTGCGCAGGTTGAAGTTGGTGAGCAGCATGGTGACGATGATTTGGGCGGCGCCGAAGCCGCGGACGCGGCGGCGGCTGGCGGATTCGATATGCCCGACGTTCACAACGCTAAGAATAGCGATGGGCGCGCGCAGAGGTACGACTATCGGCGGGGCGTGCTCGGTAACCAACCAGAGAGATCCTCCACCCCAGCGGGCTTCCTGCTGGCGGCATCGGTGACAGTGGAGTACCGGTCGGGTGGCCGGGGTGCGGAGGGGGCGGCGCTCCCGAACCAATTCGAACAAATGGCGCAGCCGAACTGACCGCCCTCGGCGTGGTGAGGGCCTGCTGCATCGCAGAAGGGGCAGTCGCTCATGGTGTAACTCGGCATATGGAGGATCCTATCGTGCGGGGAGTTAAGAGCCGACGTCCCCATTCGGGCAGTCGACCGGTGAATTCCGAACACACGGACGGATGAAGTGCAATCGGCGAAGCTGCTCACTGGCGCGGAACAGCTTCGCCCACATGCGAGCGCTGAGCGACTTTCAGACGTGCTGTTATGACCACACTTGTCGGCTGAGATCTCTTCGCTGCGCATTCAGCAGGGAGGTCTGACTTGTCAGCTGTTGGTTCGTGCGACTTCCAGGGCGGGGCCGGTTCGGCCGACTGTCGCGATCGTGGCACGCTCGACCCTAGGATCGATCACCTAATTGAGGCTGTCCGCGATCTGGCCGTTTCTCGCCTGGACGAACCCGACGCTCTGCGCGCGGTAGTGCTCGTAAGCAGCGAGAATTCCTGGCATCGCCGGTGTGGTGAAGTTGTCGAACGGGGTAAAGAACTCGACGGCCGCGTAGTCATGGCTGACCAGGTCTTGCAGGAAAAAGAAGTCAACGTAGCCCTGAAAATCCTCGAACAGGCGAAAGAAGCCCGCATACCGGAGGAGCGTTTCGTCAAGCGGGCTGGGTGCGCCTTCGTAGTGCCGGCGGATGCATTCAAGTGTCGAATCGAATCGATCGCGAATCTGCGAATGCATGCCACGCGCACCATTGATCGTCGGCTTCCCATCGATCCGATTGCCCGGGAAGAGAATCGCCCCGCCGATCGTGCGACCGATGCGATGGAACGCCGCTCGGTCCTCGACGTCCACCTGAGCGATGATGTCCGCCATCCGAATCCATGACGCGAACGTGTGGATGATCGTGTCGCTTGCCAGGAAGAACTCGCCGAGATCGGAGCGATGATGTAGGTACGCCCCCGGTCTGGACGCGTCCAAGGAAAGTAGTGCGCCGCTGGGCAGCGGTTTGCTCCAGAGGAACTGGTGGTAGCGCCGCAATGTCGGACTGTGTTTGTCGGGGTCTCGTCCCCCGGCATCTGAGCGGACGTCAAAAGCAGTGTCGATCACCGGCAGCGGAACCATGCTCGCAACTCTAATTTAGGAGTCCAGAACGTCAGCTCTCTACAGCCACGTTCAGCAGCCACTTCCGCAGGACACGAAACGCAACCGGTCGAAAAGTCCCGGGCTTGACCGATGCGATCGGTCCAGCCGCTTGCCCCGCGTTGACAACTCCCCCACCCAGGACCGCCGCGCTCGTTAGCTCTGTTGTCATATGAGGTGTTATCGGCGTCGATCCCGTACGCGACGCCAAAGACGTACGTTCGCTTCCGCGCGCCAGGTTTGTCAATCAGGAGTAGCAAATGAGCGGCAGCGCGCACCGGCTCGCACTAGGCAGGGCAGAGTGTGGCTACGGCGATCGTGATAATGGTCGCAGCCTCCTCCTCGGTAGCCGGTGTCACCACGTCACCGCCGACGACGTAGGCCTGGGCATGGCTGATCTGGCTGGCTTGGTCAGTGCCGGCCTGAATCTCGGCGCACGCCGCGGTCCCATTCTTCAGCACGTATTTGTCCGGCCGCTCGGCGCCGCCTGCGACGGTGGGGAGAGCAGCGCGGAACTGGGCGACGAAATCGGCCGCCTGAGGGAATTCTGGGGTCACCATTGAGAAGGCGATTCGCCCATCCTCACGCACCGGGAGAATGCCGCTTGCGGGGTCACCGGCTACGGCCGAGCTCGAACTGGATACCTCCGATTCGGCCGCCGGTGAGCTGGCAGACGAACAGCCGGCGAGTGCGGTCAGGGAGACGAGGGCGGTGAGTGCGGCGGTGGTCTTCGTGCGTGCGAACATGGCGTCCTTCGGTGGTGGTGTGAGTGTCAGGCTACTGGTCGCCTACGTTGCGCGGGCCTTGACCCCGGAAAGTGGACGCGGGGTAAGTGGCGAGTTGGATCTCTGCAGCCTGTGACGAGTATTGCATCTCGAAGTCCACTGGGGTGAAATGCCCGATCGAGGAGTGCCGGCGGCGGCGGTTGTTGCGGTCCTCGATCCACTCCTCGACGCGACGGATCGCGCGGGGCCACGAAGCTCCCGGGGATGATCGACAGCAGGGTGCTGTTCGACTTCACCGTTGCGCACCTCGTTACCCTGGTCGACAATCAGGACCTACAGCAACTTGGTGCGGCGTGCGCGCAAGCGCTCGAGAATCGAGTATCCGGCACCCTCGAAATGGCAACCTTCGGTCTGGCCGACGCCGTGCTCGGTGACGCGGACGAAGCTCGATTCCTCCGCGAGTGGCTCACCTCAGCGCTCCGGACCGGGGTCGAGAGTCGCGTCACACCGTACAGTCTGAAGGCCAAGGACGTCATCGAGTACGTTTCGGTCGGCTCCCTCATCGACACGCACGCGTCCGGGGAGGACTTGCGGGCGGAGCGTGCGGCCGCTCTCGCGGCTCGAAACGGATCGCCGAAAGACTTTAAGAAGTGGCTCGAAGCGACCTACAAGGTCGTCATCACCCCGGACCTGCTGCGGGAGGTAGCCCGGACGTGGACCGCGCGCCGCAGGAACTCGAGCGGCTGATGAAGACTCTGGAGGCGATCGCGGACCAGTGACGCCGCGTGCCCGGGGACGAGAGTAGGGCGCATACTATCCGGTGGCCGGATAGTTCCGAAGTTATATGCTCGCGGCCGGGCGGCCGGGCGGCCGGGCGGCCGTCCGACCTGATGCTCCGTCGCCGGCCGGCCACCACTGGCGGGTTTCGGACTTACTGACATAACCGCTCTTATCGGCCCGCCCCGCTGGCTGAGCAGCGTCCATCAACGGGGCTTTTGCGGCGAGCTTGCTCAGCTAGCTGACGCGGTGTTTCATGCGCACGAGTTTGCAGCGGCGATTCCGACTCCGATGACGCTGCGCCTTCTCCGGCGAGCGCGAGCCTCCGTCTGGCTAACGTGCTGCGTCTGCGCTGAGCTACCTGGCGATCGAGGCAGTGAAGGTCGTCGGGGTTCTCAGCCGGGCGGAGGACTGGTCGCCCTCGCTCCGAGGAGACATCGCCCACGCTCCTGAAGAGTTGGAACGGCTGATCAAACCCTCGAAGCCATCGCGCACCGTGGCTCCCGGATGTCGCTTCCCGGCGAGATCATCCGCACTGCACCTGTGGGTGTTTGCGCGGATGCGGATTCGCCCCTGAGCACCCCTAAGATTGGGGAATCGGCAGCGCCGGGGGATATCGGCAGCGCAGAGGGAAGCGGGACTGGGTGGCGGCACGATAGAACTTGCATCCGAATGAAGTGGTGCTAATCAAGGACGAGAGCGTTATGCATGGCGGCTTTTTGGCGTCATACACGGATGAGTTGATCCTCACCAACCTCAACCTCGTGCTGCTCAAGAAGGGCGTTTTCGGCAACTCCAAGGGCGTCCATACCTTTCCGCTCAACCAGGTCAAGGTCTACAACCAGCAGGCACAGGCGACGATCGGCAAGGCGCCCAATCACTCGGACTTGCTTGAGGTCTACTTCCTGAACGGACAGGAGAAGTTCAGCTTCCAGTCCGGTGGTAAGAAGAAGCTCAACGAATGGATCGCCAAGATCAACCAGGTTGTCACGGGCCAGGACGCCCCCGCGCAGCAGGCTTCGGTCATGGCGCTACCGGGTGCCGAGCTAATTGCGGGTGTGTTGAAGGACACGCTTGGCGTGTTCAGGTCGAAGTTGGGATCCAAGTCGGGCGCTCCTATGAAGGGTGCGGGCAAGTGCCGTGCCTGCGGCGCGCCGATGACGGGCTACCAGGGTCAGACGGTGACGTGCGAGTACTGTAGCTCGGCTCAGCAGCTGTGAACGTCGACTAGAAGGAGTCACCAGTGGGAATCATTCAGGCCTTCACCGGCGCGCTTGGCGGGGGCCTTGCGGACCAGTGGAGGGACATAATTACCGCTGGCCACTTCAGCGAGTACTCCGTGGTCGCGCCGGGGGTCTATCAGCAGACGAACAACGGGCGCGGGACGAACTTCCGCGGTTCAGCCGACGTCATCTCCAACGGCTCGAAGATCTTCGTCCCCGAGAACACGGCCGCAGTCATCTTTAGCCAAGCCGGCATCGAGGACGTTGTCACTCAACCAGGTGGATACGAGTACCGTGCGGGGCAGCCGAGCGTTTTCAGCGGTGACGGTTTCACAGCATCGATAGTGAATCAGGCGGTCGACCGCTTTCGCTACGGGGGACAGACCCCCGACCAGAAGTACCTTGCTTTCGTAAACCTGCGCGAGATTCGCGGGATCAAGTTCGGCACGCGCGGGCCGATGGTCTACCACGACCGGTTCTATGGAACCGACTTGGAGCTCCTGGCGTTCGGGACTTTCTCACTTAGGGTGATCGATGCCGTTGCATTTGTCCGGAATTTCCTGCCTGCGAACACGCGCTCCTACGCGTTCGACCGTGCGGAAGCTCGGCAGCAGATCTCCTCTGAGTTCGTGCAGGCGTTCATTGTGGCCGTCAACTCGCTTTCAGCGACCCATCGTGTTTCCGAGTTACCTTCCCAGACCGGGGCCGTCGCCGAGCTGATCGCTGACGACAGTTCTGCTCTCGGCTCATGGATCACTAGGTACGGGCTCGACGTGGTTCAGATTGGCATCGAGAGCATCACACTCTCGCCCGAGTCGCGTGAGCTGGTCAAGCAGTACTCGGCGAACAAAATGAACCTCTCTGCGTTCGAGGGCATCTCTCAGCGGGCATCGAACGTCGGAGCTCAGCAGAAGGTCGCCCAGGGCGTTCAGGATCATGGGCTCGGAGATGGAGGCGGCATGCTCTTCGGCATGAACTTGGCCCAGGCCATCAGCCCCTTGACTGCCGCTCCTCTCGCGCAGACTGCTGCTGCGCCCATCGAGCAGGCTACGGGCCTGACTATCGACCAACAGATCGAGTTGATCAAAAAGCTAAAGGACCTGGTCGACGCCGGGGTTTTGTCGCAGGACGAGTTCGACGCGAAAAAGAAGGAGGTCATGGGACTTTGATGACCTGTGACCAAGAGAGCAGAACTGTGCGATGAGGCCAACCGCGGCGATCCACTACAGGATCGGTGCCGGCCTGAATTACGCGATCCTCGGCAGCGTCGCTGCTAACGCCGACTGAAAACAGTGCCAGAAACGCCAACCCTGTCTAGGCCGTTGTCGCGTAATCCGCCTACGAACCTAGAACGCCTGGGCTCGGCCGAGCCGTTAGGCGGGCCCAGTGCGTACCGTGCCCCCAAGTGGGGTGAAAACTGGGACTGAGGCATGGTCGTCCTCTGGCAAGCTCGAAATCAGGTGTCAAGAACGTCATGGCCTCCTCGTTCTACGGAGCCAAGCAGGAGCCTCAGTACCTGCACAAGAGTCTGTTTGATGTCCTGGCGGAAAAAGCACACATCTGCTGGGCGTCGGGCGTGCCACCTTTCACATGTAAGTCAACTCATCCCGGGGGAATACCAATGCACCGTCTTGCTGTCACGATCGCTGCCTTCGCCGTCACGCTGCTACTCACGGGGTGCTCTGACGAAGGTGCCGTCACCATGCCCGACGTCGTCGGAAAGAGCCTCGAAGTTGCACTCAGCGACGTGGAGCGGGCTGGAATCAACGACGAGGTCGAGGTCCTCGGCGGCGGCATGTTCGGTGTTCTCGACGAGTCGAATTGGACGGTGTGCAATCAAGAGCCTGAAAACGGGACGGAGATCTCTTCTGCCCCTCGCCTCACCGTAGACCGAACCTGCGCATCCGCGGTCGTGCCGAGCGAAGAGCCCTCCGAGGAGCCAGCCCCGGAGCCGGAAGAGCCTGAGCCTGAGGCTGAGGCTGAGGCTGAGGCTGAGGCTGAGGCTGAGGCTGAGGCTGAACAGTCCCAGCCTGCCAAGCTCGATGAGATCAATGCCGCCCAATACCTAGCGTATGCGTGGGAAGACCGGATGATCTACGGTGGCACGGTCCACTGGATCGCCGACCGTTTCACCACTGCCAACGGCGATGGAACCTACACGTTCAAAATCGGTGCCACCCTCAAGAACGAATACGGTACTGAGTATCACGGCACGATCGAAGGCGACGTAGGCGGAACTAACGACGCACCAGTGATCATTGACTCCATCATGTACACCGACAGCGGCGAAATTATCGACTACTAGGGCTAGCGGCGCGGCTTGCAGATGTCGGCCAGCATCTTCTCTTCATTGCTCGATTCGACAGTCACAGCGGCGCTCAAGGACTTTTTTTCCTGATCCAATGTCCATGAAGTGTGTCAAAGGCATCCCATAGCGGTAGGTGCTCCAGCTTCCATTCGGGCGCAACCGAAGTAGAGGAAAACTTGGAAAGCGTGGAGAAAAATGCGTTCTGCGGTCGGCCGCGATCCGCACCCTGCTGGCTTTCGTGAACAGCCCACCAAAAGTCCCGGAAACTCACGAGTTTCCGGGACTTTTTAGGTTGAAGATTTGATTAAGTCATCACTGCGTCATCACTTTCAGCGTTCCAGAGCCGGTGATTCGATCCCGCCGTGCGAGTCGCCGACGTCGGTTTCGGTACCTCCCGATCGTCCGGGATCATCGTGCACACCTTCTGGGCATGAGTATCCACGACGACAAGCTAACCTCCCCTCCCACCGACGGCCGGGGGCTCGAGCTCCTGATGGACGTTGCCGAGCTGGCGGCCTACCTGGGCATCCCCATCTCCACGGTCTACGACTGGCGGGTGCACGGCAAAGGCCCCACGGCCTACCGGTTCGGCAAGCATCTGAAGTTTGCCATCTCCGACGTGCGAGCCTAGGTCGCCCAGCAGCGCGAGCCTTCCTCCAGCGAGCCCAGGCGCACCGATCGGCCGTGAGCTGAGATGGCCCGGCAACGGTTGACGATTGGCACCTTGTCTGGCCGTCGACGCAACCCGTGGGGTCGCTGGGCAATTATGCGTGCGTACCTTCTCGACAGGGAGCCTCGATCCCAAGTCGAGTTGGCGAAGGAAACCGGCGTGACGCAGTCTGCGGTGTCCAAGTCAAACAGCGCACTCGGTGGCCTTATTGTGCGGTCAGCTTCTGGTTGGAGGGCGACAGATCGCTTTGCGCTCTGGGAGATGTTCATGGCTGAGTACGCGGGCCCGGGCGGGATCACAACACACTGGTACGGCTGGATGCTGTCACTGACCAGTCGAATGCGGTTGTGGCCGCCGGCGCATCCGCTGGAGTGCAGGTTTTGGTCTCTGGAGATTCCGCAGCTGACCAGTTGGCGCCGTGGCGTGTGCCCACGCGTGCTGTCATCTACGCCACGTCGGGGATCGCCCTGAGCAAGCTTGGCTTCGCGCAGACCACTAAGGCGCGTGCCACGCTCACGTTTACCGTTCCGGCCGACCAAACGATTTGGGCAACCGCAGCCTCGTGTTCGCAACGAACCACCACGCCGACCGTCGATCCGGTCATCGCGGCGTGGGATGTCAGGCGAACGGGTGGCCCGGACGCGGATGAGGCTGTTCAACGGATCCGTGATTTGGTGCTTGCACGAGGAGGATCTTGATGATGCGACGCTCGGTGGAGACGGTCGCGACCTCCAATGCCGACGACGCCGCGTACCAGGCGTTGGAAGACGTGGCCCGTATCACCGAGCACCTCAAGGATGTCCGTGTCGTCGGCGGCCACATGGCCAGCTTGCTGCTGACCGCATTCCCCGTCGCGGGAGCCATCATCCGGCGAACAATATGGCTAGATGAGTCGATCGAACCGGCCGCAGTCCCAAGTGGCGTAGGGGTGTGTTGTCGGATAGCGTCGCATTTATTTCGCGGTTCGCGGGCTTGTCCATCTGTGGAAGTGCGCACGCGCAAGAACTTCCATGGCTACGGTTGTAACGAGCATAGTGATTGAGAGCGCGTAATGACGTACAGCGTAATTCGAGTTCGCGCGACGCCTGGTGCCTCGCGCTCAGGGCACATGGGTAACGTGCTCGTGGTTGCTGGTATCGCGGTGGCCGCGTGGATCTCTTTCGGCCGCCACCTCTTCGGGATCGGTGGCGACCTCACCATCATCTACGCGGCGACGCTGGGTGTGATTTTTGCCGCCTTGCTGGTGTTCACGGGGCTCGCGGTACGACGCACGGCACGTCGAGGGTTCGAAACTCGCGCGATAACATACGCGTTTTTCCTTGTATCAGGCGTTAGCGGACTCTTGTTGGGACTCACGCTTCCCGATTCAACACCTCGCGGTTTGCAGACAATCATCAGCGGACCCACACAGCCTGCGTTGGATATCGCTATTGGTATCGCGAACCCCCTGGGCGTTATCGGAATCGCGACCGCGATCATTGCGCTCGTGCTTTCGATTCGCGATTCGCGCGGTCGAATCACGCTTGTTGAGTCTTGGGGCGACGAGGATGACGGCGCCCTTGTCGACCCCGCGTAGCGGCAATTCGTTGCATCGACGCCGCTCCCGAAAGACCCACGTGCAGCGCGTCAGGCCGGAAACACCGTCTAAGAGACAGCCCGCACCTAGGCTAAGCAGTATGACGGTCGAACAGGTTGAGCAAGGGCCCCGCCAAGTCGCGCGCACTGTTGAGGTGCCGGCTTCGGCCGAAGACATCTTCGCGTTGGTGGCTGATCCGCACCGTCACGGTGAGCTGGACGGCTCGGGTACCGTCGGCGGTACGGTGTCGGGGCCGCGGCGGCTCACCCAGGGCGCAAAATTCTCGGTAGCGATGAAGCAGTTCGGCGTCCCGTATCGCATCACCAGCACGGTGACGCGCATCGAAGACGGTCGGCTTGTAGAGTGGCGTCACCCCGCGGGACACCGGTGGCGCTGGGAACTCACGCCGCTCACGCCCACGTCTACGCGCGTTACGGAGACGTTTGACTACAGCACCGTCCCAGCCGTTCAGGGAAAGGTCTACGAGCTGCTCGGCTTTCCTCGGCAGAACGCCGCCGGCATCGAAGCCACCCTTCGCCAACTCACGTCGCGCTCCGCCCGCGCTTGACGTGAGGCCACCGGGCCGGAGTCGGTCACGCGGCCGTGATTACCAGCGCCACCGACTCGTCGGTCGTCCGGCTCAGGCGCCGGACCGCATGGTGGCGAAGTGCTCAGTGACTAGATCCCGCTTAGCGCATCCGCATCCGCATCCGCATCCGCCGCAACATTCTTCTGCACGGCGAATTGGGTCCGGTGCAATTCCTCGTACCGCCCACGCACAGCCAGCAGTTCCTCGTGCGTACCGCGCTCCACGATCGAGCCGTCCTCAACCACGAGGATCAGGTCCGCGCTGCGGATGGTGGAGAGGCGGTGTGCGATCACCATCGCTGTCCGTCCCTTGAGCGCCTCGCTGAGCGCCGCCTGCACGGCGGCCTCAGACGTCGAGTCCAGCGCTGCCGTCGCCTCGTCGAGGATGACGACGCGCGGCTGGGCGAGCAGGAGCCTCGCGATGGTCATCCGCTGGCGCTCACCCCCGGACAATCGGTAGCCACGCTCGCCCACCATGGTGTTCAGCTGGTCGGGCAGGGACCGGATGAGCGGCTCGAGCCGTGCGCGGCGGACGGCGTCCCACACCTCCTCGTCGGACGCATCCGGCCTCGCGAGGCGCAGATTGGAGAGGATGGTCTCGTGGAACAGATGGCCGTCCTGCGTCACCATGCCCAGGGTATGCCGCATGGAGATAAAAGTGACATCGCGGACATCCGCCCCCGCGAGGCGCACGGCGCCGCTGTCGACGTCGTACAGGCGCGAGAGGAGCTGCGCAATCGTGGACTTACCGGCACCGGACGTACCAACGAGGGCAACGGTCTGCCCCGGCTCGATCCTGAAGGACACGCCGTGCAGAACCTCGTCGCCGCCGCGGGTGTCCAATGTGGCAACCTCCTCGAGAGAGGCGAGGGACACCTTGTCCGCGGACGGGTAGGCGAAGCGCACGTTGTCGAACTCGACGGCCACCGGGCCTTCGGGCACGGCGACGGCATCGGGCTTCTCCTTGATGAGCGGGTCCAGGTCCAGCACCTCGAAGACGCGCTCGAAGCTGACCACCGCGCTCATGATCTCCACCCGTGCATTTGCGAGGCTGGTCAGCGGCGCGTAGAGGCGGGTGAGGAGGAGCGCTAGGGTGACCACGTCACCGGTATTCAGTTGACCGGCGAGTGCGAGGAAGCCGCCGAGCCCATACACGAGCGCGAGGGCAAGAGCAGAGACGAGCATCAGGGCGGTGAAGAAGACGAACTGCAGCATCGCGGTGCGCACCCCGATGTCGCGGACGCGGGCGGCGCGGACACGGAACTCCTCGGCCTCCTCGTCGGGCCGGCCGAACAGCTTGACGAGGGTGGCGCCGGGCGCCGAGAAGCGCTCGGTCATCTGCGTGCTCATGGCGGAATTGTGATCGGCGGCCTCGCGGCGGAGCGCGGCGAGGCGGCTGCCCATACGGCGGGCGGGTACCAGGAAGATGGGGAGCATGATCACGGCGAGAACCGTCACGAGCCAGGACGTGCTGAGCATGACGATCAGGGTGAGGATCAGCGCCACCAGGTTCGTGACCACGCCGGACAGCGTGCCGCTGAAGGCCTGCTGAGCGCCGATCACATCGTTGTTGAGGCGGCTCACGAGGGCGCCCGTCCGTGTGCGGGTGAAGAACGCGATCGGCATCTTCTGCACGTGGTTGAAGACGGCGGTGCGGAGGTCGAGGATCACGCCTTCACCGATCCGCGCCGAGTACCAGCGCGTCACGAGTGACACGGCGGCGTCGGCCACGGCCACGAGCGCGATGACGACGGCGAGCCACACAATCGTACTGACCGCGCCCTGGGCGACGATGACGTCGACCACCTGGCCGGCGAGTACCGGCGTCGCGACCGCGAGGAAAGCTCCCACGGTGGAGAGGGTGATGAAGATCAGCAGCTTGGACCGGTAGGGCACCGCGAACGTCATGATCCGCCGCACGGACTCACGGGAGAAGCCGTGTTTGCCGTCCCTGGCGCTCGAGATCTTTTGCAGCGAGCTCCAGGCCGCGCCTTCCATGCTCATGATGGTTCCTTCCGTTGGTACCAGGCCAAGTTTAGATGGCGAGTTACCCGAGCTCGGGGTTCTTCCCAGCGGCGGCGAACCGGGGCTTCCTTCATGAAACGGCTCGGCCGGCAACGAGCGCGTGGGCGGGGTTTGCAACGCGGCTGCCGAGGTGACGCGCGGTGCGCCGGTCAGCGTTGGCAATGAAATACGCCCGCCAAAAGCGGTTCACAAGGTCATCATTTACCCATCACATTCATCACTGAATTACCCAAAACGATGACGTACAATTGGCAGCAGCGAACCGCTCGGTTCCCTGTAAACACAAGGGAATCCGCGGGTTTTCGGAGACAGTCGGCAACGACATAATGAAGGCAAAAACCTCCAAGGGGTCGCAGGTTCAAATCCTGTCAGCCCGAGAGAAAGTCCCGGAAAATCACTAGTTTCCGGGACTTTTTAGGTTAAACAATTGATCACCCCATCAAAAACTCCTCCGAGAAGGCTTTCTGGCCGCTCGGCCGTGCGAGGCGACCACGTCACATTTGGTCCCCTGTGATTGCTTAGGTGCGCCAGTCGCACCTACGGAATATGAACACAAACGAAGCAACTTCAGCCCCCGTCTCCCCCGAGGGGTTGGAGCCGCTGATGGATGTCGCCGAGCTGGCGGCCTACCTCGGTATACCGGTCTCGACCGTCTACGACTGGCGCGTGCACGGCAAAGGCCCTGCTGCGGACCGGTTCGGCAAGCATCTGAAATTTGCGATCTCCGACGTGCGATCCTGGATGGCCCAGCAGCGCGAACCGTCTGGGCAACCCGATACCCCCGCTCAGCGGTGAACTGATGTCGCGGCCACGTCAGACGATCGGCACCTTCGGCTACATCATCACCCGCAGGCCGTCGGGCCAGGTCGAGGCCCGCACCACTATTGAGATTGGGACGACCAGTCGCGCCTGGTGCAATCCACCGGCACCTCCGCCCGGGCCGCCGAACGAGCGCTGAAACGCAAACTTTCTAAGAGGAAACTGATGCAGCCCACGAACAGCTTCCTAACCCCGGACAACCCGTTCACCGAATTGGTGACGTACTGGCTGGATGACATCGACGCGGAGGGCCGAATCTCCAAGACCACCCGCAATCTGTATGAGCGCAACATGCGCACGCTCGTGCCGCCGGTCTTTCAATACCTCACGCTGCGCGAGATCGGCGTCGTTCGCTGCGATCAATTCATCAAGCAAATGGCGAAGCTCTCCTACAACCGGGCCAAGCAATCGCGGGTCGTGCTGCGTCTGGCGCTCGAGTTGGCGGTGCGGCACGAGATCCTTCCGACCAATCCGATGGACCACGTGGCCCGCCTGCACCGCGAGCCTCACATCCCCGATGCGCTCACCGCGGTCGAGGTCAACAAGATCCGCATTGCGATCGCGCGCTGGGAGGCCGGCGTCGGCTACGTCTCCCGTTCCCGGCCCGACGGGCAGCTCGGTTCGATAGTCGAGGTGATGCTCGGCACATCAGCTCGCATCGGAGAAGTGCTGGCCATCCGGAGGTTGGATGTTGACGTCACCAGCGCCGTACCATGCATTCGCCTGGCCGGCACGATCGTGAGCCGCAAGGGCGAGCCGACCTTTCGGCAGGACCACCCCAAGACAGCTCGTCGAGCGACTCCCCCGTAATCGTGAACTACTCAGTGACACCCTCGAGTAGGATCGCGAGCTCGTCGAGTTCGACGTCCCAGCCCTCTCGGTTCTGCTCAAGACGTTCGCGACGGTAGCGGGTTCCGCCGGGGAGTGTGTCGAAGCCCGATTCGATGACCGTGACATCCGTCCCGGAACCAGTATCGGCGATGGTGAAGCGCACGTGCGTCGAGTACTCGTCGAGCTGTTCGGCGGGGATTCCCGACCACCGGAAGCCGAACGAGGCGTCGGGAACGACCTCGGTGATTTCGATCGGAAAGCTGCCGTAGTCATCCCAGTGGATGCTGCCCGTTGCACCGGGCTCGAGCGCGGCGAACACCACACCGTCGCCAAACCACTTGACCATTACCTCGGGGTCGGTCAGCGCCTTCCAGACGTGCGCGCGAGAGGCTTCGATGTGCACGGTGCGGGTCACGGTGTGCCCCTTGATTCTTGCGTGATCAGACACGGTATTTCCTTCACGTTCAAGCCGAGCGCGACGGAACATTACCCGCCGAGCGGCACGTCAACAAGTTCTGCAAACGCACCTCTTCGAGCGTACCCATGATTGCGTATCTGTTCACAGCAGGGCGAGCGCCGTGAACGCGGGGGCAACGCAGCAAGGGCCGGTCCTTGGGAGCCCATAACGCATGGACGTCTCACGAGCTCAATCAGTCGCCTGACCTGATTCCCGCCTCGTCCAGCACCGGCATTCGGAAGAGCCCGGTTTGCTCGGGCCTTTCGTCGCCATCGACTACGAGAGCGCCCGTCGATGAACCGATTGGTCGACCACGTCGCGAGATTCGAGCGAGGTCGCGATGTGCAGGCCCGCGATGCGGGCCGCGGTCCGAGCATCCGCTGTGGTCAACCTGCTCGTGGGCACACGCTCGATGACGTCCTGAAGCGCAAGCTGCACCACCAACGACTCGGCCGGCACCCACGGCATCACCCGATGTGCCCGCGCCCGATTCTGCATCGATCTCGACAGCTCTGGCCGCGGAGAACTCGCGCATGCGGGCGTCGTTCTTGAGTATGTGGTCGGTCAATAAAGGTGGTCTTTTATGGCAACGCACGAACCGGTAGATCGATGACGGCTGCTTCCTCGATTTCACCGCAGGCGCGCACTCCGCAACCGTCGGAGGGTGCGCGTCGCCACCAGAAAGAGACCGGAACTGAGTCGGTGGCGAACATCGGCCACTGCCACATTCCAGAGGCCGTCGTTGTAGGTAGGGTATGCGTGCGTGGTTCCGGCGATATTGCTCGTGGTGAGCCGGTTCTTGACCGCCAGGGAGATCTCGCCGAGAGTTTCTCCGGCTCGGGGACCCACCACGGTGCCGCCGAGCACTCGGCCGCGTTTGTCCACGACCAGCTGCGTGTAGCCATCCGTTTTCGACTCCGTCACAGCCCGGTCGACGTGCTCGTGGTGGCAGGTGACGATGCGGTGGCCTCCGGTCACATCTTTGGTTTGCAGGCCGACGGCGCCTACCTCCGGGTGGGTGAACGTGACCCGGGGGACCACCGCACTATCGAACTTGCGGGTCAGGCCGAGGATTGCGTTGGTCGCGGCCACGCTGGCATTCACTCCGGCGGTGTGGGTGAACTGGGGCAACCCGGTCACGTCCCCTGCAGCCCAGATGCGAGGGTTGGAGGTGCGCAGCCGGGAATTGACAACGACGTTGCCGTGAGAGTCGAGTCGTACTCCCACAAGCTGCAGATCGAGACCGGCGGTGTTCGGGCGGCGGCCCAGTGCGGCAAGCACCCGGTCGAAAGACAGGGTGCTTTCGTCGGTGAGGGTGAACGTGCCTGAGCGGCGATCGGTCGAGGAGACCTTGGTCACGCTGGAGTTCGTGCGCACGTCCACGCCGTCCGCAATGAGCGCGGCGTGGATGATGGCGCTGGCCCGTTCATCCTCCTTATGCAGGATACGTGGCCCGTTCTCTACGAGCATCACGGCCGATCCGAGACGAGCCATCGCCTGGGCGATCTCACAACCGATCGCCCCGCCGCCAAGCACGACGAGCCGCTCGGGAAAAGTACGCAGGTCCCAGAACGTTTCGCTAGTCAGTAGATCGACCGAGTCGATCCTGGGGATAGCTGGCAATCCCGGCGAGGCGCCGGTGGCGATCAAGGCCTGCCGAAACCGCAGCTCGCGACCGTCGACGTCGACGGTGTCGGGACCGGTGAAACGTGCCCGGCCCCGCACCACCTCGACGTTGTCCTCCACGAGCGACTCCTCGGAATCAACCGGAGCGATTTCGTACATGGCGGCCCGCACGTGCTCCATCACCCGAGCGAAATCCACGACAACATCGTTCACGCTCACCCCGAGGCTTGCCGACGAACGGGCCGTCGTGGCGGCATCCGCGGCCGCGATTAGAGACTTCGAGGGCACGCAGCCGGTCCACAGGCAGTCCCCACCGAGGCGGTTGTCCTCGATCAAAACAGTCCTCGCCCCGAACCTGGCTGCGGTGCGGCTGGCCACGAGACCAGCCGTTCCTCCACCGATGACGACGAGGTCCCATACGTGCGTTTCAATCATGTCTGCGAGCGTAGACGGTCTACGCTGCCACCAGCGAGAGCGAGCCTGGTTAGGCTGATGGGAACGAAAGGCCGGTCGAGCACTCATGGTGAATGTCTACGAGGCTGCGGGCCGCCTCTACGATGCGCTGTCCGGAGAACGTGTCGTCTACCGAGCCGGCCGACAATCGGGTGTGGCGCTGTTGAATCTGCGTGCCGGCGACACAGTCCTGGACCTCGGCTGCGGCACCGGCCTGAACCATGCCCTACTCGTCGACGCCGTCGGGCCGTCGGGCACAGTGGTCGGGCTGGACCGCAGCCCGAAAATGCTCGAGATGGCCCGCCGCCGAGTGGAAACCAACGGGTGGACACGCGTGTGCCTGATCAAAGCGGATGCCACCACGTTCGATCTGAATGAGGTCGCGAAAGAACTCCCGGCACCGTCGAACGGACTCTTCGACGCCGTGTTCTCCAGCTATGCGATGAGTGTCTTCGACGACTGGCACCCGGCTTGGGATCGGATGCGGGCGCTGCTCAAGCCCGGCGGTCACGCCGGCATCGTGGACATGCAGCTGCCCGTCGGCCGCGCCCGGATATTCTCTCCACTCGTGCGGCTGGCCGCCTCGGTTGGTGGGGCCGACCTCCACGCTCGCCCGTGGACCGTCATCGAACGTGAAGGTGTGGATGTTCGCTCCGCGTCGCTGCGCGGCGGCCACATCCAGGTAGTGGCGGCCACGATCCCCTAGCCGACGACTTGGGTCGTGTGTGTCTCAGATCACAGAACTCCGGGGAGGCAAGATCAATCGTTCGAAGATACAAATCTGGGAGATTCATCCCCTGAAACCGAGCCTGGACCATTCACGGCTGGTCCCGCTCGATGCGCAGACCGGCGACCTGATACGCCTGGCGCTTAGCGCCGGGCACAACTTGGACTGGGACGCTCCGGCTTCATCTGCACCCAGCAGTGCCAACACGATAGCGCCACGCTCCGAAGCTGAATGAATGGGCAAGTTGGCGTCAACGCCGTGGATAAAATCTACGTCGGGACGTCAGACGTAAACGAAGCGACCGCCGACTCGAAATTATCGAACAGGACATGTCGTCGCGGTGCTTCTATGTTCATGACGTCAAAAGCAGAACCACGTTTTCCGATGTAACCGAGGACCTTTTTTGGTGACCTTTCGTGGCACCGGCGATCACCGACACGCCAGTCATGGTCGGACAGACTGCGAACCTCAAGATCTCCCGGTGAGCATGGTTCGTGGCTCTGATTCGACATTGAATCTCCTTCGTGATGAGCGGTTGCGGCTGGCCAAGCCATGACCGGGTCCAATACTGTTGCCAGCAAACGCACCGCCTACCGATTGCCACCATCGTACCGGTGCTGCACAAAGTCCCGACTAGCTTCACGCAGATGACTAGGTTGGAGAATGCATCGATCTAAAAAAGCTATGAGGCCGAGGAGTGGTGAGAGGGAGGCGCGTGTCCACCTACATCAGCATTGCCGTTCTTCTCGCAGTCGCGCTGCTGACAGTGGGCGGCCTCTACCTGGTGGCGCGGTACACCGCGGTGGCCCCCGACCCCCTTGAGCGGTTGCCGTTCCTTTCCGGCTGGGAGCCGGAGGAACATGCGCTGTCCAGGTACCACGCCAGGTGGTACCCGCTGACCCTGCTCTTTCTAGCCTTTGACGTGGAGATGCTCTTCATGTATCCCTGGGCATTGGTCGTGGCGAAAGACGGAATCGGCGCCGTCGTGGAGATGTTCGTCTTTCTCGGTGTGCTCATGGTCGGTGTCGTCTGGGCTTGGCGAGAGGGTGCGCTGCGGTGGGTCTAAGAAGCACGCTGGCAGGACGCGCCACCCGCAGAGTGCACGTGCTCGTGCTGGAAGTTCCCGGCTGGGGTGAGACTCGTATGCGCGTGGAGGCGGAGCTTGCTCGTCGGGGCTGGACATCGGCGACATCCCCGGCGGATGCTGACGTTCTGCTGGTCTGCGGGGAACCGGGAGAGGAACTCGAGTCCGCGCGCGCCCGCCTTTGGTCACAGCTTCCCGGCCCACGGGTGCGTACGGCAGTGAACACCGCAAGCGATGTCGCTTCGACTCTCGACCGTGCCATGGATGAGCTCCTCGATGACGCCAGACAACACAGCGATGCGCGAACCCGCTCGCGCCAGCCGGCAAAACCACGTGACGAGACCGCGCACACCGAGCACGCAGCGCCTGGCGACAGCATCGAATCGACCGAGCATGACGCGGATATGAACATGAACATGGACATGGACATGGACATGGACATGCCGATGCCGGGAGGTATCCCTTTAGCGTCGGGCGGACCCGATCGCGACGGCCTCGAAATGGATGTGCTTCACGTTCCTCTTGGCCCGGTACTCCCCCACTGGCCCGCCGGTCTCGTTGTGCGCTGCGTGCTCCAAGGTGATGTGATCGCGAGCGCTCAGGCAGAAATCCTTCCCGCAGCCGCGCAACCGATTGGTGACGGCCTTGTCGCGGGTGACAGCGGCCGGTCGGTGGACGACACAAGGCGGCTGGCTGTTATCCGTCGTTCCGATGCTGCTGCGTCGGTGCTTGCTCTAGCCGGGTGGTCGTTCGCGGCAGGCCGCGCCCGACGGATTCGCGACGCCGTGGCGTCGGGCACGGCGCTGCTCGACGTGGCAGCCGACCTTGACAAGCTTGCGCAGAGCGTCGGCCGCTCCTGGACTCTGCGTTGGACGCTGAAAGGCATCACGGTCGGTGACACACTCGCCCAAGCGGAAAACGTGATGGGGCAGAGCGGATCCGAGACGGTGAGAGGCCGCCTCATCGGCTGGCTCGACGAGGCGCGACGCACTGCCCGAGACGACAAGGCTGAAGGAGCGTACGAGCTGCAGAACCCCCTGGCGTTGCAACGCAGCCTGCTGAGCGAGATCCCGCGACTGCTCAACGGCACGGATATCGCGACCGCGCGGCTCATTATTGCCGCTCTGGAAATCGAGACGGCCCCCGTCACTCAGACTCCACCGTCGCGCATATGAGTGACAAAACATGATTGACATCATCGAGGTGAATCCTGTCTGGGCTCTGTTTGCTCCGGTCGCACTCGGCGTTCTCGCCCTGGCCGGAGCCGCGCTCAATGGGATCCTCGTCTCTCGCGCCGAGGGCCGGTCGTTCCGTTCGGGAGCGGCCATCCCGGTGTTCGAGATCGCCCGTCTGATGCGCCAGCGACGCCGCACGACCGTCGCGGCCGATGTTCTCCTCTGGCGCATCGGCTGCGCCGGCCTCGTGGTGGTCGCGGTGCTGAAGACGGCGGTGATCCCGGTGGGTCCATGGGTTCTGGCGGATATACCGGTCGGGGTTGTCTGGTTCAACGCAATGGACGTTCTGGTGTGGGCGCTCGTGTGGCTGATCGGCTGGGGCGCCAACAGCGCCCACGCGCTGGTGGGCGGCTACCGGTTTCTCGCACAGGCCGTCTCCTATGAGTTGCCACTGATGTTCGCACTGGTGACCCCCGCCGTCGCAGCGCATAGCCTGCGGGTGGGCGATATAGTCGCCGCGCAACAAGAGCTGTGGTTCGTTATCTGGATGCCCATCGCCTTCGCCGCCTTCTGCATGAGCGTCGTCGCTTTTTCCAACTGGGGACCCTTTGCGACAGCCGCGAGCGGAGACATCGCGGGTGGGATCCTGACCGAGGTATCCGGCGTGGACCGGCTGCTGATTCTCGCGGGACGCTATGCTCTGCTCACGACAGGCGCAGCCTTCGCCGTTGCCCTCTTTTTCGGCGGTGGGGCCGGTCCGCTGTTGCCGAGTTGGCTGTGGACGCTCGTGAAAACCCTGCTGTTGCTTGCGGCGTTCGTCACCCTGCGGCATCGTATGCCAGCTGTGCGTCCCGAACGCCTCGCTGAAGTCGCCTGGATAATCGTGCTGCCGGCGGTACTTGTGCAAACGCTCGTTGTCTCCATCGTCGTCGCAGTGAGGGGCTGAGCATGCTGTCGGTCATTGTTTTCTCGGCACTGGCGGTCATTGCTCTCGCCTCGGGAATCGCGGTCTTCCGCGTCGACTCCATGGCGCGGGCAACCTACGCCCTGGCTGTGTCCTTCGTCGCCGTCGGCGCGATGCTGCTGATGTTTGATCTCGACTACATCGGCGTCATCACGATTCTCATGATGGTGATGGAGATGGCCATCATGGCGATCTACATGATCATGTTTATGGGGATGAACCCTGCCCTCATGCCCATGAGCATGGTCCACAACAAACGATGGTCGGCGATCCTCGCCGTTGGCACCTTCCTCCTGCTCGCCGGTGGCGCATTACTCATCCCCTGGCCCGCACGCAACGGTTCGCCGGCCGCCGACCTAACTGCATCCCTCGGCGAGGCAATCATGGGATCCAAGATGCTCGTGATGCTCACTGTGAGTCCGATTCTGTTCGCAACGATCGTCGCTGCCCTCGTACTCGCAAACCCCAGGGGCCGCTACGACCGTTGGGGCGACGATCTGGATCGTCCCACTCCTGACGACCCACAACAGGGCGGGTTGGGACGATGACCCTGCAGCTCGTCCTTATCGCCGCCGCGGCACTATTCTGCGTCGGGCTCTACGGCGCGCTCTCCCAGCAAGTCGTCGTCATGGTGATGATGGGGCTGGAGCTCATGCTCAACGGCGTCATCCTCGCGGTCACCGCATTCTGGTGGTTCCTGACACCGATCCCAGACGGGCAGGTTCTCCTGCTCGTGGTGATCGCGGCGATGACCGTGGAAATGGCGATGGGGTTCGCCGTTGCCACTCTCCTGCATCGTTCCCGGGGATCAGATATGACCGACTCAGCAACGGACCTCACCGGATGAGCGATGCAACGGTAAGCACGTTGGGCGTGGCTGCGCTGTGGCTTCTCGTCACTCTGCCTGCTCTGGCGGGAATTGCACTCTGCCTCACGGGACGGCGCGCGAATCTCGTCGCCGTTCCGGTATCGCTCGGCACCGCGGGCTTCACCGTGGCGGCGGCGTTCGTCGTAACATCCTTCCGCCCGTCCGTCGAAGTCCCGTTCTTGGCCGGTGCTTCATTCGGGCTCGCGGTCGACGGACTCTCCGCCCTGATAGTGCCGACGGTCGCAGTTATCACCCTCATGGTCCTGGTCTTCGCGGCCGCTGAGGGAACGGAATCGCCAGCGCGCTTCCACGGACTGATGCTCATCTTTGCGGCGGCCGTGGCGGTGACGGCCACCGCCACGACATTGCCCACTCTGCTGTTCGCGTGGGAGATCATGGGCGCCATGTCTTACGCGCTGATTGGCTTTCACTGGCGGGAGGACCACCGGGTCGGTGCCGGACTGACCGCGTTCATCACGACCAGGTTCGGCGACCTCGGTCTCTACCTCGCGGCTGGAGCCGCCTTGGTTGGCGGCGCCGGGTTGGGAATCGCTGACCTGGCTGCGGCTCCGTCCCCGTGGCGTCACATCATCGCCGCGGGAATTCTGATGGCCGCATTCGGCAAGGCAGCGCAACTGCCCTTTAGTTTTTGGCTTTCTCGGGCGATGGAAGGCCCGAGCCCGGTTAGCGCCCTCCTGCATTCGGCGGCGATGGTGGCGATGGGTGGCTACCTCCTGCTGCGACTCGCTCCGCTGCTGGAGGTCACGGGCTGGGCTGCGACGACGGCAGCGTGGGTGGGCGCCCTGACCGCTCTGGTGCTGGGCGCCGTCGCAGTCACCCAGACAGACCTCAAACAGCTCTTGGCGGCATCCACTGCAGCGCAGCTCGGTTTCGTGGTGCTGGCTGCCGGCGTCGGTTCCGTGGCGGGCGGGACGGCCCACCTCATCGCTCACGCTTCAACGAAAGCGCTCCTGTTCCTCGCGGCGGGCGCCTGGCTCGCGGCGCTCGGCACTAAGCAACTGCCAGCGCTCCGGGGCGCCGCTCGCCGCTGGCCGCTGGTCGGGGTGACGTTCGCTGTCGGCGCCCTGTCCCTGGCCGGAATAGCCCCTCTGGCCCTATGGGCGACGAAGGATCAGCTCCTGGCCGCCGCCTTGGAAACCAGTACGGCCCTGTATATCGTGGGCTTGGCCGCCGCCGCACTCGCCGCGGCATATGCGGGCAAAGCTCTCATCATCGTCTGGAGCCACCCACTGGCGAATGCCCGCGACGAGTACGACACCGAGCAGCGCGGTACGCGGCACATCGGCGCCTGGGAACGGGTACCGCTTACCGTCCTGGCGGCGGGCGCGGCGCTCCTGGGGGTGCTCACCTTGCCGCCGGTCGGCGAGTGGGTACGGGGTGTGCTCGGAGCAGAATCAGATCCGCGGCCCGGCATGCTCGAACTGGTCGGCTCGACCCTGCTGGCACTCCTCGTACTCGGTCTGGTGGCTTGGAAGGGAGCGCCTCGGTCTTCCTGGGCCGCGAACTGGCTCGGGCTCGAGCAGATGACCCGGGTCATGGTCGTCGACCCGCTTCTTCTCCTCAGCAAACGACTCGCCCGTTTCGATGACGCAGTGCTCGATCGTGGAATCCACGTCGCGGCGCGCGCAGTAATGCTCGGCGCCCGTCGACTCGGCCGGTTCGATGACCACGGGCTCGATGCGGCAGTGACTGCCGCGGCACGCGGCAGTATCGTCACCGGTTCCGCTGCTGCCCGGGCAGACACCGACGGTGTGGATGCGGCAGTCGAGGCTATCGCGGGCACCGCGCGCCGGTTCGGCGTGATCGCCCGGCGTCCCCAAACGGGCCAACTGCATCAGTATTACGCGCAAATCACCGTCGTTCTCGCTGTCGCCGTCATCCTTCTTCTCGTTCTCCTTCTTCCCGTTATGAGGTAATCCATGCTCAGTCTTGTCGTCTTCCTGCCGGTACTGACCGCGGTGATCCTCGTTGTCGTGCCCCGGGTTCCGGACCGGGCCGCCCGGTGGGCCTGGCTGGGAATCGCTCTTATCGATCTGGCGCTACTGGTGGGAATGTGGATCGCCTTTGACAGCCCGAAACCCGGCGACCTCGCGTACGAGGAACAGCTGCAGTGGATGCCAAGTGTTGGCAGTAGTTACCACCTCGGAGTGGACGGTCTGTCCCTGCCGTTGCTCACTCTGACCTCCGTGATCTTCGCCGCCTGCGCGATCTATGCCCTCAGGGAGAACGACCGACCCAGGCCGCAGGCCGCTCTCTTCCTGTTTCTCCAGTCGGCCTGCCTCGGCGTGTTCGCCGCGCAGGACCTGATCTTGTTCTTCGTCTTCTTCGACCTGTCACTGGTCGGCATGTACTTCGTCATCGCCGGTTGGGGCCATGGTAACGCCGCGCGCTCGGCGCTGAAGTTCTTCTTGTACACGTTCCTTGGGTCTTTGGCCCTGCTACTCGGTTTCATCGGCTTGTATCTTGGCGCCGGCCCGCACACCTTCGATATGGTCGAGCTCGCCCAGTCTCCCCCCTTCCAGAACAACCCCGTTGCAGGGGGCTTCGTGCTCGCCGCCATCCTTATCGGCCTCGCGATCAAGACGCCCACGTTTCCGTTTCACACCTGGCTACCGCCGGCTCACACCGATGCCCCCGCCATCGGCTCTGCCGTGCTGGCCGGCGTGCTGCTGAAAATGGGCACCTACGGTTTCGTTCGCATCGCGATGCCTCTACTTCCCGACGCCTGGCGATCCTGGGCCTGGGTCATCATCGTCGTCGGCATCGTGTCGGTGCTCTATGGCGCCCTCGTTGCCTTGGCCCAGACCGATGTTAAACGGATGATCGCCTACACGTCGGTCAACCACATGGGCTACATCGTTCTGGCCGTCGGCGCCGCTGGCGTCGTCAGCGACAGCTCCGCCCAGGCGCAACAGCTCGCCGTCACCGGTGCTGTCGTGCAGATGGTCAGCCATGGCCTGATCACCAGCGCACTGTTCCTCCTCGCTGGCGTGCTGTACGAACGACGGCAGAGCTACGATCTCAACGCTTTCGGCGGGCTCGCGGCACCGGCACCCCGGTACGCGGCGTTCTTCGCCGTCGCCGCATTCGCGTCCCTCGGACTGCCCGGCTTCAGCGGGTTCATCGCCGAATTCCAGATTTTCACCGGCAGCATTGGAACCGTACCGCTGAGCCTGCTCGCACTCCCTGGCATCCTGATTACCGCGGCGCTGTTCCTCCTCGCATCGCAGCGTCTCCTCACGGGCAAACCGCGCGGGTTGTCCACCGGGTTTAGCGACCTGAACACAAACGAAACACTTTCCATCGGCTCGCTGCTGGTTCTCTCGGTAGTCATCGGGGTGTTCCCGCGGTTCCTACTGGACATCATCGAACCCGCAGCATCAGTCGTCGTCAACCTGGTCAGCCGTTAGTTGCCCGTGAACGTAGCACTGGACACGCTCTCCCTTTTACCGGAAGTTTTCGTTCTCGGCGGGGCGATCGTCGCGCTCCTCGCCGGGTCGTTCCTTCCCCGAAACCGCCAGGTCGCGACCCGGTGGATAGCCATCTGGGCGCTGATGGCGAGTGTGGTCGCGGCCGCAGCCGGGATGATGCAGCCGTCGACGACGATTTTCGAAGCGAGCTTCGCCGTGGACATCGGCTCCGGTTTCGGTCGAATCATCATTGCCCTGGCAACGATCTTCGTCATCGTGCTCGGAATCGAGGAACTCAGCGGCACGCGTCGGGAAAGTGAAACGTACGCCCTGCTGCTTCTCGCCGCCCTCGGCGCCATGCTCCTGTCTGGCGCCAGCGACCTCCTCATCCTCGTAACCGGGTACCTGCTCACCTCGATCCCGTTATATGCCCTAATCGGAATGAGTCGTTCCCCCCATGCCGCCGAGGCTGCGATGAAGACGTATCTACTCGGCGCGCTGCTCGGAATCATGATGATGCTGGGCGTCACCGTGCTGTTCGGAGTCGGCGGAGGCACCTCGTACCGTCAGCTGGGCCCCGCTCTACTCGGTGCTCCGGCTGCCGCCGTGGCTGTGGGGGTCGTCGCAGTGCTCGGAGGCTTGATGTTCAAGGCTGGCGGCGTGCCGGGACACTTCTGGATTCCGGACGCGACACAGGCAGCCGGAACGGCTGTCGCAGCTTTCCTCACCACCATTCCGAAGGTCGGCGCTCTCATTGCGGCCTACCGACTGCTCGACATCATCCCGGCAAGCATCGACTGGCCACTGTTGGTCGGGCTTCTCGCCGCTGCCAGCATGACCCTCGGAAACCTGGCCGCATTCTGGCAAGACGACGTTCGCCGGCTGCTCGGCTGGTCGACAGTAAGCCAGGTCGGCTACCTCCTGCTGCCGGTCGCGGTCGCCGGGAGCAGTGACCTCGCCCTACCATCGCTGCTTCTCTATCTCGCAGGCTACGCCGCCACCAACCTCACCGCCTTTGCGGTGGTAGCGGCACTTCCCACTCGCCGCGCCATCACCGACTATCGCGGGGCGGCCAGCTCCCATCCCTGGCTTGCCGGCGCCCTCGTCGTGAGCCTGCTCGGCCTCGTCGGCACACCCCCGACCATCGTGTTCGTCGGCAAACTCACCACGCTCGCCGCTGCCTGGGACGGCGGCCTCGTCTGGCTCGTGGTCATCGCCGTAATCAATAGCGTAGCGAGCCTGTTCTACTACCTGCGCTGGCTGGCACCGATGTTTTCCCGCACTCCTGCGCTTTCCTATCCCACGGCAACCTTGTCACCGGTCGCCGCTGCAGCACGGGCGCGACGCCGCTGGGCAGCTCACTCGGCCATCACCGGAGCTGTATTCGTGCTCGTTCTCGGCGTCGTCGCCGGCGGCATCCTGTCAATCGCCGGGTCTCCCCTCGTTCACTGAATTAGCTGTGCTCACGCATCGACTTCAGAACATGTTTCTTGCCAACGAACATTTTTCGGTGAAGATGCCGCCTTGTGTAAGAGGGCGAACGAGGCGGGGACGCACCCGAAGGCACAGGTGAAGCCTCCGGTCAGTGCCCCTTGCATCCGGGCTCTTCAGCGCAGAGCTGAACACACTCCACGCGTCGACGGCGCCAATCGAGAACTGCAGCAACAGCGCTGCCATCACAAGCCCCATCGCATCACCGTCGGCTTTTTGGTCGTTCCGCCGATCGCAGTGGCTGATGATGACGTAGCTCTACCTTCCCGGTGGTGCTGGACAAGTCCCCCATTGAAACACTCGTGGCGCGCAGCCTTCGCTAGTTCGGCTCTTCGCTCTCCCGCGGCTGGAGCCACAGCGCTATATTCCCGCCAATGTTCCTTCTGGCGCACGGCGACTGCCCGCACGGTACGTCTCGACCGGTTCCAGACGTACGACGACCGCTTTCGAAGCCGGTGTGTTGCTCCCGTCGGCCGTGGATCCCAGAGGAACGAGCGGGTTCCCTTCGGGAAAGTAGGTAGCCGCGCACCCGCGTGACGTCGGGAACGCGACAACTCTGAAGTCGCGCACCACCCGGTCGACGTTGTCGGTGAACTCACTGTGCACGTCGACGATCTGGCCATCTTCGACACCGAGCATGGACAAATCGTCTGGATGGACGAAGATCACCTTGCGGCTCTTCTTGATGCCACGGTAGCGGTCATCCAGGCTGTAGATCGTCGTGTTGAACTGGTCGTGCGCGCGCATCGATTGCAGCAGCAGGCGTCCAGCCGGGCACTCGATGTATTCGAGCTCGTTGACCGTGATCATGGCTTTGCCGGTTGGCGTGTTAAACGTCCGCGAATCACGCGGCCCGTGGGGAAGGATGAAACCGTTGTCCCGGTGGAGTCGCTCATTAAAGTTGTCGAAGCCCTTGATAACGTGTTCGATATGATCACGGATCGTGTCATAGTTCTCTTCAAACCCGGCCCAGTTGATGGGCCCGTCGTCACCGAATACCTGGCGCGCGATCCGAGTGACGATTGACACTTCGGAGAGTAGCTTGTCCGAAATCGGCTTGATCTTGCCTCTGGTCGCATGGATCGCGCACACGGAGTCCTCGACAGAGAGCATCTGCGGGCCCCCTGCCTGGATGTCGATCTCAGTGCGCCCCATAGTTGGCAGGATCAACGCTTCGTCGCCCACCGTGAGGTGGTTACGGTTCAGTTTCGTTGAGACCTGCACGTTGAGGCCCACAGAGCGGAATCCTGCTTCGGCAGCTGCGGTATCTGATACCGCGGACACGAGGTTGCCGCCCATCGCAATCCACACCTTGGTTTTCCCTGCGAGCATCGCTTCCACCGACTGAACGGTGTCGAAGCCGTTCTCGCGCGGAGGATCGAAGTGAAATTCTTGCTGGAGGGCATCCAGAAATGCCGGAGGCATTTGTTCCCAGATACCCATCGTGCGATCGCCTTGCACATTACTGTGACCACGGATCGGAGAGGCGCCTGCGCCTGGCTTACCGATGTTTCCCCGAAGTAACAGGAGATTCATGATTTCTTTAATGATGGCAACAGCGTCTTTGTGCTGAGTCAGCCCCATCGCCCAGGTGATGATGACCTTGTCTGCCTTCATGTACCGCGCAGCAAGCTCGTCGATCTCCGCCGTCGTCAGTCCGGTTGCTCGAAGGACCGAGTCGTGATCGAGCGTGGCGACATGTGCCTTGAACTCCTCAAGCCCCGCGCAGTGTTCCTCGATGAACTCGTGGTCGAGAACCGTTCCGGGGTGTGCGGTTTCGGCTTCGAAGACACGTTTGGAGATTGCCTTCATCAACCACCCGTCGCCGCCCGCGCGGATCTGCACGTACTGGTCGGCAAGACCTGTTCCGTGGCCGATGATACCTTTCACCTTCTGCGGGTTCTTATAACGGATCAAGCCAGCCTCGAGGAGCGGGTTGACCGCAACGATATCCGCACCGGCCTCCTTTGCCTCCTCGAGGGCCGTAAGCATTCTGGGGTGGTTCGTACCAGGGTTTTGCCCCATGACGATGATCAGGTCCGCTTGAGCAAAGTCCTTATAAGCGACCGTGTTCTTTCCGATGCCAATGGCCTCGCCCATGGCTAGCCCAGTGGACTCATGGCACATATTGGAACAATCGGGGAGGTTGTTGGTGCCAAGTGACCGGGCAAGCAGCTGGTAGATGAATGCGGTCTCGTTGGCGGTGCGACCACTGGTATAGAACGTCGCCTCGTTGGCAGAATCAAGGGCTTTCAGCCGGTCGCCAATAAGCGTGAACGCATCATCCCAGCTGATCGGCTCGTAATGGTCTTTGCCTTTCGGCTTGTAAACAGGCTCAATCAGTCTGCCTTGCATGCCCAGCCAGTACTCCGACTTCTCCAGCAAACTGCTGATGGAGTGTGCCGACCAGAAGGTCGTCGGGATAGCCACCGGCGTAGCTTCCCAGGTAACGGCCTTCGCCCCGTTCTCACAGAACTCGAACGTCTTGCGGTGATCCGGGTCCGCCCAAGCACAACTCATGCAGTCGAAGCCGTCCTTCTGATTCATATCGGTTAGCAGCTTCAGACTGCGACCAATACCCATCTCCAAAAAGGCCGGCCCCATGGAATGGGTGACACCGGGCACTCCGGCAGCCCATGTCTTCGGATCCCCGACCACCATTTCAGTGGCATTTTCGTTGATATCCTCGATCGGGGCTTTCGCACTCATACCGCACCACTTTCTTGTAGTCTTGCCGGTATTTCGACGACGTGTTTATCGCCGGAATAGATCACCATCAAACTTTCCTGTGGAAGTCCTCCGATATTATTTGCACCTCGGACGCCAGTTCGGCGGCGCAGAAGAGTGGAGCCCAGATAGCGGCCAACACCGGGACGCTAGCCATCTCGGCCTTGTGCGTCAATACGACGCCCGTCCTGCTCGACACAGTAAACACCGTGCCCCGAGAAGACAACCTGTTCTGTGCGCAGTTTGTCAAAACATGTCGCCGAAAACCCGAGGCTATTGTCGCTTCGTTGTCGTTCACTTCATACATAGACTACGTACGCACCCTGTCAACACTCGTCTGGTGACAGACATCAGAAGAACTCGTGGCGTAGGAATTGAATTCCAGACGCCGATTTCTCTGCGGAACACCGATAGCCAGCGAGTCATCCAGAACGCTATATGTGCGCATGGTCACCGCGAGAGAAATCCCCCCACCCCTAATCTTCAGTGGCTTCACTCGAGTAAAAACATCTTCTTGCATAACTAACGAATCACCCACTCTAAAGCAGACAACTTTTCATCGAGCCACTCTCCCACTCATATTTCAGTCCTATCAGCTAAATGAGAACCACGCAAGCATTCGGTCCCGACCTAGGGGTGGAACAGAACGATTCCTACTATGTCAACCGATTGATAACGTGTCCGACTCCACTCCGTCGCACACCGACCGTCGAACGCGCTGGGTCGAACTAATCGACACCGCAGGAATCCACCTCTAACCACACCGAATCGTCTACAGCCAGCTCAGTCTTCGGCGCGGAGGTAGACATAAACAGTTTCTTGGCTGACCCCAAACTCACGAGCAAGACCAGACTGTGGAACGCCAACGGCAGCCTTCTCACGCAGCTCAGCCGCGCGAGCCATGTACAGCGATCGGGTAAAGGGCCTGCCCGCGTCTTCATCGAGCAGCACGACGAATAAGTGGCGGTTACTCGCTGCTTACCTCCCCGAGAACTCCACGTTTGATTGGACGTCTTCAACGCCGTACTGAGTGGCTCCGACGCCGGGCCGCTGACGAGGGTGGGTTCCATCCCTGAGCTCACTGCGGCATAATCGGAAAAACGGCCCCGTATGGTGACGATGAATTACCCACCCACCGGGACGTGACCGGAAGGAATGGTGTGGTGTGAATTCTGCAAGGTTGCCCGGACGTGGCGTGGGTGCACTCTCAGAATCTGACGCGGAGATATATGTTGCCTCCGTGTGCTTTAAGACCGGGCCGCCGGGTGCTGCCGGAGTTGAGGTCGAACGG
>NZ_PJJW01000019.1:0-14507 GCF_002929675.1 Cryobacterium sp. M15 | reverse complement strand
AACTACGACACACTAGAACCACACGAAAGTGGTCCTGTTTTCAGTTGGCAGAAATGGCCCTATTTTCGGTCGGCGTTAACAGCGGATCGCAGAAGAAGATGGGAACGCCCATCGCTTTCGTGATCTCAACGTGCCGCGCCAGTTCGGTTCCCTGATCCCAGGTCAATGACCGCCGCAGGATCACGGGCATGAGGTCGAGGGCGCCGATGAGCGCGTCGTGGAGCGCCGTGGCGCTATGGCCGTTCGGCAGGTGCACCAAGACGGGGAATCGGGTCGTGCGTTCAACGAGGGTCGCGATCGCGGATCCTGACGCCGAGCCAACGATGAGATCCCCTTCCTTACGTTGTTGTGGTGGGTGATTTCGAGACTGTCGTAGTGTGTCGATCACCCTCGGGTGGTGGGTATGGCTGAGATCGCCTTGCCGCATAAACGGCTCACTAGGAATGGCCGCCCGCTGCCCGCAGATGACTGGACCGCTGATTGAGAATTGCGACATTGATCGCTAGGTAAGGACGTGCCGGCGTGGTTATCGACAGGGAAACTGCTATCAACGAGACGGAAGGAACCTTCAGATGCCAGCAGTATGGGCGGGAATCGATTCAGGAAAGCGGGCGCATCACTGCGTCGTGATCGACCAGACCGGCGAGATACTTCTCTCCCAACGGATAGATAACGACGAGACCGTGCTGCTCGAGATCATCGCCACGGTCACCGAAATTGCCGATGGACACGAGGTCGTATGGGCGACGGATCTGAACTCAGGCGGCGCAGCTCTCCTGATTTCCCTGCTGGTCGATCACGGCCAGCAGCTGCTCTACATCCCGGGCAGAATCATTCACCACGCGGCTGCGACCTACCGCGGTGACGGCAAGACAGACGCGAAAGATGCTCGAATCATCGCCGACCAGGCACGGATGCGTACCGACCTCCAACCCGTTCGCGATGGTGATCAGATCAGCGTTGACCTGAAACTCCTGACCGCTCGACGCCTGGACATCATCCACGATAGGGTGCGCGCAATCAATCGGCTCCGCGCGACCATGCTGGAGTACTTCCCCGCGCTGGAGCGCGCGTTCGACTACTCCAAAAGCAAAGCCGCTCTCACGCTCTTATCGACCTACCAGAGGCCCGGAGCGCTTCGCCGGATGGGAGTGACGCGTCTGGCGGCCTGGTTGAAAGCCCGCGGCTGCCGCAACAGCGCCACCGTCGCCCAGAAAGCAATCGACGCCGCGCGTGAGCAAGAAACGACGTTGCGCACCGAGATTATCGCCGCCACCCTCGTGTCGCGCCTGGCCGCCGTGATCACCGCGATCGACGCGGAGCTGGTGGAACTCGACAAAACCATCACCGCCCGGTACAACGAGCACGAGAACGCCGAGATCCTGCAGAGCATGCCCGGCTTCGGCCCCATACTCGCCGCAACCTTCCTCGCAAACATCGGTGGAGACCTCCGTAATTTTGAGAACGCCGATCGACTTGCCAGCGTCGCAGGCGTCGCACCAGCCCCCAGAGACTCCGGTCGCATCAGCGGCAACCACCACCGGCCCCGCCGATTCAACCGGCGGCTGTTACGAACTTGCTATCTCGCAGCACTATCAAGCTTAAAGAACAGCCCCGCCTCCAGGGCTTACTACGACCGAAAGCGCCGCGAAGGGAAAAACCACAAACAGGCGCTGCTCGCTCTCGCCCGGCGACGCATCAACGTCCTCTGGGCAATGCTCCGCGACCACACCCTCTACCAAGAACCAGCCGAGATCCCGATGCTCAAAACCGCTTGACAAAGACATTGAGATTCCCAATGCCCGGGAATCACTCGGTCGTTGGCCTCGGCGGGCCGTTTGCTCAACAGCACCTTGTCGCGAATTCGACCCGGAGCAGTGAGATGTGCAGCTCGCGATTTTCGAGCTGATCGCCCTCGTCGTAGGTGCCGGTGCAGGCGGACTCCGACGTAACCGCGGCTGTGCACGTAGAGGCTTTGATAGATCGTCTCGTGGGATACCTGCAGTTCGTCCTGGCCGGCGAACACGACTGCGAGGTCGTCACTGATCTGCTGCGCACTCCAGTTCTTCCGCAAGCGTTCCTCAACGACAGCGGCAAGCTGCCGGTCATCGAGCTTGCCGGGTTTGGGCCGGCATGCTCTGATCTCACTGCGTTTCTGTGCGGCATAGGGCCGATAGCTGCGCGATGCCGGGTGCGCGTTCCGGCGCAACTCCCGACTGATCGTCGACGCGGCACGACCCAGATCCCGCGCGATCGCCCTCACACCCGCACCACCCAACCTCAGATCCGCGATGCGCAGACGTTCCTCTTGACCCAGAAAGCGTCCCGAAGACGCAACCGTCGCAACGGGTATCCGTCCGCCAGCAGCTTTTATCCATCGATATCCCTGTTTGCGACCCATTCCTATAGATTCACACGCGGCCGCCGCCGACATGCCTTCCCGAACCCGATCCCAGAACAAGTTCTCGCGAACCTTCATGACCAATCTCGACGCCACTGACAACACCTCACTCAAACGGTGTTGCTACGACCCCTTGAAACCGTCTGACGTTTCGAAGCATGTTGAACGGAGACCCTGGCTTCTGACGTGAGATTGGCTCGGCACGATGGCGAGCGGAATCAATCTCTTCACTATCTCGAAGTGTTCTGCTTCTCGGTGCTCTGGCGCTTCAGGATCACGACGAAGACTCGGTAGAGCACCAGACTGAAGGTAGCGACTGCCGAGAGAATTAACAACACTGATCCGTAGGAGGACGCTTGGTCGGCGCCGGTGATGCCATCTAGCAGGTTGGGTTTTAGCTTCATCAGGGTTGCGGTGTAGGCGATGCCGATTGGTACGGCGATGTTGATGGTGAGGTTGTAGAAGCCGATGGCGATACCCGCATTCTCAACCGGTACCCGCATGATGGCGGTCGAGACGAGTGGACCGTACATCAACGCAAAGCCCATCCCGAACAAGATCATCGAGATCACGAAGATCCCGATCCACGCGTCCACCAACAGTGCCGGGAGCAGCATCGAGACGATGATCCCGACCAACGCGATGGTGATGGCCTGCTTGGATGTGAGGAACCGGGCGATCTTGCCGGTGGCCGAGCCAACTATCACGGCCGCGATGTAGCCGGGGATCAGCAGCAGGGAGACCTCGTCGAGGTTATAGCCGTACATGTCGGAGACGAGGAACGGGAACATGAAGGTGTAGCCCAGCTGGACCGAATAGATGACGAACACCACGATTATCATCAGCGAGTATTGGGCGTTGGCGAAGAACGCGATGGTGATCACGGCGTTGTCGTGGGTTCGGATGTGCCAGACGAAGAGGATCAGCCCCGCCAAGACCGGCAGCGAATACCACAAGTTGAAGTTCTGCATGAACAAGATGATGCCGGTGGCGAAGACTGCGATCAGGAAGAGCCCGAACGCATCCACGTAGCTGTCGTTCGCCGTCTCCACGGGAACCGTACGCAGCACGACTGGGATGGCCAATAGGGAAAGTAACGTGAGTAAAAAGAACGCTGCCCAACCGATGTATGTGGCGATGAAGCCGCTGCCGACGGTGCCGATCAGCAGCGACAATTGGAAGGCTGCGGTGCTGAAACCCAAGTACTTCTTCTGCTCGTCGCCCCTGAAGTGTTTGGTGACATAAATCACGTATAGGGTCTCGGCGGCCGCCAAACCGGCGGTCTGAATCAGGCGGCCGACCAAGATCAGCCAAAAATTAGTCTGGAAGATGAACCCGACGATCGAACCTGCCGTCATCACGATGATCGCGAAGATGATGAGTTTCCGGATGCTGATCGAGTCGGCTAGTGCGGCGTAAACTACGGCACCGATACCAATCAGGATGCCGGCCAGGGTGGCTTGCAGACTGACGGTGTCGACGGGAAGGTTGAGATCTTTCGCTAACGCCGGCGACAGGAACTTGAAGCCATTGTCCAGTACCAGCGAGAAGACGAAGAGGGACAGCAGAATAGGTACAGCTCGGGTTGGTTTGAAAACCTGGAACGGACCCGTAGCGTTGGGCGCCGTGCCCATCAGACCAATTCCAACGCGATCTCGATCATCGCAGTGAAGGCGGTTTGCCGTTCCGCAGGGGTGGTCTTGGCATTGGTGACGAGATCGTCGCTGACGGTGAAGATGCCAAGCGCATCGACGCCCGCGGCCGCGGCGTTGGCAAACAGCCCAGCCGACTCCATCTCTACGGCAAGGACGCCCATCTTCATCCACTTGGTCATGGCGTCGGGATCGGCGCCGTAGAACAGGTCCGACGAGAGTATGTTGCCGACGTGAGTACGTTGGCCGCGCTTGTCGGCGCTCCGCTTGGCCTGCTCGATTAGCCGGTACGACGACAGCGGCGCCCAGAAGCCGGGCAGGTTGAACTGATGCAGGTAGTTGGAGTCGGTCGACGCGCCTTGGGCGATGACCACATCGTAGAGGTTCAGGTTCTCCTGCATGGCGCCGCAGGTGCCCACCCGGATCAGGTTCTTAACCCCGAAGAAATGGATCAGCTCATAGCTGTAGAGCGACATGGAGGGAATACCCATACCCGTGCCCATTGCAGACACAGGACGCCCCCGGTAAGTGCCCGTAAAGCCCAACATGTTACGAATCACGTTGAAGCACCGGATGTCGTCGAAGTAGGTCTCGGCGATGAATTTCGCTCGCAGTGGATCTCCAGGAAGGAGGATTGTCTCAGCAATGTCCACCCCTTTCGGATCAATGTGCGGCGTGCTGACCGTGGCCATAATGGGGAACGGCTCCTTCGCCGTTGACGGTGATTCGGACTTAACGCTTGTTGAACTCACGTGGACTCCTTTGTCTGGGTTACAGTATGAGGTTATACCTCTTGAGTAACATGTCATATATGGTACTGTCGGGGCAGCAAGGAGGTCTCGTGACGACCCGTTTAGAACCCCACCCGTTCTTGCAACGGCGACTCCACCTTGCAGTCGGCCACCCGATTCGAGTCGCCATTTATACGCGGCTTGCTGAGGGGATCCGCTCTGGTGCATTCCGGCTCGGTGAGATGTTGCCGAGAGAAACAGAGCTCTCGGCAATGCTCGGCGTCAGCCGCACGCCCGTACGCGAGGCGCTGATGCTACTCGAAGAAGACGGGTTGCTGGTCACCCGGCGCGGAGTTGGGCGCTTTGTCACGGATGCTCTCCCGCACGGCGGGCTGGAGCAGATGCGTTCATTTGAGGTTGTCTTAGCGGACCCGACCATGACAATGACTGTGCAACCGTTGCGCTTCGAGTTGGAGAAGGTAACAGACTTCGTGTCCAAACGGCTCGCGCTGGACCCGACTGCTAACGCTTGGATCCGCGAGAGCCTCTTGCTGCAAAACGGCCTTCCCATTGCGACTGTTCAAGAGCATCTCCCTGCTGGGCGCTACCTCAGTGATGTGAGCGCCCGAATCGCATCTGAGCTTTTGGAGATCGCTGCCGAGCCACGGACGCTCCTCGCATCCATGCAGGCCAACGGCCACGTCTTCACAAACGGCGTGTGCCAGATCGTTGCAACCGATGCTGGCCCCACGCGGGCGAAACTGTTGAACGTGAAGCCGTCGGCGGCGGTCCTCATCTTTACTCAGACAGCGGGGCATGGCGGAGTGCCGCTCTACGCCGCGAAGTGTGTCGTCGCACCCGGTCACGGATCGCTGTCGATAATGCAACGCAACCCGAACTAGTGGCGCTTAACGGCGGAACTGGGACGTGACTCTCATTGTCTTCGACCAGATGGTTATCGTCCTGAGAACAACACCACCGCGGTGGGTTCGGGTGAGCTTGTCGCAGCGGGTGGTGATGCCGCGCTAATGCTTGCATACGGCGAAACAGTATTCGATGACGTTGTGGCGCTTGCAGGCGTCTTTGTCAGGTCCAGGACGGTTGGTGACCGTTGTGACTGCTCGTTTTGCGGTTGCTGACTTGATCTGATCGCGTCAAGATCATGGTTTCATTACCGTGTTTCCAGCGCATCAATCGGTTCGCCTTGGACAAATATGCTTTACCACCCAGGGCGAGAACTGGCGTCGTTCGAGGTTGACGGCCTCCCACGCGCGGCGCCTATCAGCGCCCGCAAGTTGCCCCGGAACCTCCCGACACATTAGTGAGTCACCACCTCGTCCTGGCCGCAATCGCAGTGTCAAGGGGCACGGATTCCCATCGCAACTAAGGTAAGTCTTCGTGGTTGAACTGTCGTGTGACCAACCAATTACGTGTTTAGGGGGCTCACATTGGGCAGATTCGTGTAGTTCGATAGTTCCGCCCCTGGTGCGGTTGAGGTTGGTGTCGGTCTGGGGAGCGCGGTCGAACGTGAAGTCCACAAACACCTATGACTAGAACAATCCGGACGAAAAAAACTTTTCGAGGGCAGGCAGCCCGAAGCCGACAACGGCGATCAGTGCGAGCGCTGGGAGAGACCAGCAGTATTTGGGCGAGTTCGCCGCGATCTCACACGTAGCGGCCTGGCCGGCGTCCGGGATTGGCGAGAGCCCACTGCATTAGCGGTGGGCTCTCCCTCGTCACCATGACCGACGCCACTAATAACGCCATCCAAAAGCGATTCAAACGAGTTGCTATCGGGGACTAAGCCCGGAGTTGACTAGGCCGATTGCAGGCCAGCGGTGGGCTTAGCGTGCACAGTCCTGGGTGGCTGGGAGTTTTCCACGAGTTCGGTGATAGCTACAAAAAAGCCTCGACTACGTCGCGCCTAGGGCGAGGTGAGGTACCTGTCGGAACTCATTCGTTTGAAGGGGGGAGGACTCCACTCCGAACAGTACGGGTATGGGCTGGATGCCGGCTGGGTAAGCTCTGTGTCTGGTTGTTAACGCCAACCAAAAATGGGGCCATTTCTGCCAAGCGGTTTTAAGTGGTCGTCGCAACAATGCGGGTGGTCAAGTATTGGTTAGTAGATCACGAAACCGCTCCGCAGGAGTATCCCAGCCGAGGGTTTTGCGCGGCCGCGCGTTGAGCTCTTGGGCGACCTGCTCGAGGTCTGCCAGCCCATAGGCGGAGAGGTCGGTGCTTTTCGGGAAGTACTGCCGTAGGAGCCCGTTGGTGTTCTCGTTCGAGCCACGCTGCCAGGGGCTGGCGGGGTCGCAGAAATACACCGGCATATCCGTGGCCGTCGTGAAGGATTTATGGGTGGCCATTTCTGAGCCTTGGTCCCAGGTCAGCGACCCCCGCAAGTGCGCCGGGAGGGTCTTGATCGTGGCCACAAGGCCGTCGTGGACGGCTTCGGCACTGTGATTCTCGGGCAGGTGCACGAGCATCACGTAGCGAGTGGTGCGTTCAACCAACGTCGCGATCGTGGACTCATTCAATGCCCCCGTGATGAGATCGCCCTCCCAATGCCCCGGTACGGCGCGGTCCTCGATCTCGGGAGGGCGGTTGGAGATCATGACCATCGGATCTGAGAACCTGTTTCGCCGGGCTTGACCGGTGTTGTGGGATTTACGTCGTGCCCGCCCGGTGCGCAGCGCCGCCTGCACCTCCTTCTTTAGCCCACCTCGAGCCTGCACGTAGAGCGCCTGGTAGATCGTCTCCGGTGACACGCGCATCTCCTCATCGGTTGGATGTTCCTTGACCAAAGCGTGGCAGATCTGCTCCGGTGACCAGTGAATGCGCAGTTTCTCCATCACGAAGTCGCGCAGCGGCTCCCGGTACTTCAGCTTCGAGCCTTTGGGGCGGGGCCGCCGGCCGGCGGCGGTGCGATGTGCAGCGTAGGGCTCGTAGGTGCCCGGGTTCGAGCAGTTCCGGCGCAGTTCCCGGCTGATCGTCGATGGTGATCGCTGGAGGGCTCCGGCGATGAATCTGATCGATGCCCCCGTGGCCTTGAGATCGCGTATGTGTTCTCTCTCGGTCAGCGACAGGTAGCGCGGATCGAGCTGTTGGTCGATGGCCGCCAGGCGCGTGTCGCGCTGTTGAGTGTGGTCACATCCTTGTTGTAACCCATGATGCGACCATCTTGGTCGAGGCGGAGCCCATTAGACCTGCACATCCCGTTGTCCCAGTCAATGGCGGTTCGAATGTGCACGCCGACGTGCCGTGCGGCGTCACTACGGGACATTCCTGAGGCGCGGAGCCGGTCAAACTCAGCACGTCGTTGAAGCCCACGTCGCCGAGGGTTGACGCCAGCCTCAACCATCCATCGATAACCCACCAACGGGTGCAAGCCCAGCTCTCGGGCAGCTTCCCCAACGCTCTCGAGACGGTCGAAAGCGGCCAAGAACAAAGCCTTCTCCGCTGCTCGATACGGATGCTTCAGTGGCGGATCAATTGGTGTCGTAGTCATGGTCGTTGCAACTCCGGGAAGTAGTGAGTGTTGCAACGATCACTAGAACCCAAGTGGCGTTTATGGCCCTATTTTCAGTCGGTGTTAACACTGGTAAAGCAAACAGGCACATCCCGTGGGATATAGGACGTTGGGTCTCTCTCTCATCTCGCAGACTTAGTTCGACGCGTCGCCTAGAGATCACAGCAGGCCGCCAAAGAGCACCACACGTAACTCGTCTGTACTGCTCGTTCGAGCCATCGACGGCTCTGCCCGGCTCCGTAGAAGAAACCCTCTGTGGGCGCCGAAGGCGGCATATGCTCGCGGGGTCCCAGCTCTGCGTGGTGCGACCGCGCGAGCTGGGGTCGTGGCCTTCGGCCCAGGTCAGTGGTTTGGGAGCCAGCGACTGTTCGTTGATGCGGCCTTATTGACAACACTCCGGGGGAGCGGGATCAGTCTGGTAGCTCGGTGTCACCAGATGGAGGCAGGTTGATGTCCGTTTAGTCCACATTTACATCGACATCTCCGGGATCATCCAGTTCCTGCGGCGACGTTGACGTGGTCCGCGGCGTCCGTATCGATCGTTGATGGAACGGATTGAGTCTGCTTGGCTTCTGTCTCGGCTTCGCTTGCCGGGCAGTAGCTTATGTCTTTGTGCTTTTGATCGCCATCTTTGGATATTTGTTTATTTTTTTGAGAAGTCATTCGGTTTGAGGGTGGCGATGCGGTGCGCATGATCTTGAAGGGTGTCTTCGCTGATGTGCATTCCGATGTCAGTAAAGCGCTGACGTAGAGCGCTTAAAACGTGCGCTTCGTCATGACCCGCCAGGTCAGATTCCTCCTGCACCAGGATCCCTGCCGCCTTGGCGTCATCCGGTTGGGAGTGTTGGTTTTGAATCGGTTGGTCTTGGGTACCGCTGTCGTCGGTCATTATTACCTTCTCTTCATCGGATATGTCACGAGCCTTGGGTTTGAGTCCGTCAACGACTAAGCGGTCTAGCCATGGACGTTCATCAGCGTGTGAAAGGGCCACGGTAATCCTCGAAGTTACAGCTGATCAGTGCGATGGGTCCTCTTCTACGGCGATGATAGGGATTGAGAAATCGATCGTGAGCTCAGAAAGACCGCCGATGATGACGCCGATATCCCTCAGCTACCCTGGCGTTCGCCAGACGGGCACGAACGCGATCACTACAAATCCATTCTCCACCTCAGAACTGGTATAAAGATACCGCCTGGAAGCCGAACGTTGATCGGGACCGTAGGGGGCAAGGGCCCAGCAACGACTGGTCTTTGCTGGATTGTCCCTCTGCTGTTGGTATGCGCATTGTGCTGTGATTTATGAGCCCTCGACCGGATACCGGTCCCCGGGGCTTAGTCGCACGCGCCTAGATTGTAGCGTCGGATCGTTTCAAGGGGTTGGTTGTCCTTCTCACCTCTCCAACACAAGGACCTACTCATGATTACGTACATCATGCCCTCAGCTGGGCGACAGTCTTACCGTTCGCGATCTCAGCGATCCCGCTCAAGGCACTCACGCTATGCAAACCATCTTGGCGGACGTGATTGCTGATCTCGCCGCCACTTGGCAGGTTTCATTCGCGGCGCTGCGGCATAGCCTACTCGTGCCGAATGCACGATGGGAATGACTGGCCCTGACCCCGTTGAGTGGACACCTCACAAGAGAGAATGTTCACTATGGCAAGATCACGTCGGGAGTTCACTCCTGAGTACAAAGACGAGGCCGTGAAGCTGGTTTTGACGACCGGCAGAGCAGTCGCGACCGTCGCCCGCGAGCTCGGTGTTAACGAGGCCACACTGGGCCGGTGGGTGAGCGCGTTCAAGGCTCGCAACGAGACCGAGCAGACCGAGGTGACGGAGTCTGAAAGGGCCGAGCTGCTGCGGCTTCGGAAAGAGAACGCGGACCTAAAGATGGACAGGACGTTCTTGAAAAAAGCGTCCATCTTCTTCGCCCAGGAAGCGTCGGATACGAACGGCAAGCGTTCGAACTGATACTGGCGGAGAAGACCAACTTCACCATCACCCGCATGGTCCGCCTCCTCGAAGTTTCCCGGTCGGGCTACTACGCCTGGGTTGGCCGGCCGCCGTCGCCGGCGTCGATTCGGCGGGTGCCTATCGAGCAGAAGGTCACCTTCTTCCACGGTGATTCCGACGAGGTCTATGGGCCCCGCGGATCTTGGCTGATCTCCGCGCGGACGGGGAGATCATCTCTCGCAAGACCGTCGCCGTGACCATGCGACGACTGGGTTTGGCGGGCATTTGTCCGAAGAAATGGAAGACGACCACGATCATCGATCACGCTGACGCTTACCCGGTCGACGCGGTGAAACGGAAGTGGAATACCGGGGCACTGAACCAGGTCTGGGTGGGCGATACCACCTACCTGAGGACCTGGGAGGGGTGGGTGTATTTGGCGACCGTCATCGACGCCCACAGCCGCCGCGTCATCGGGTGGGCCATCGCCGACCACATGCGCACCGACCTCATCCAGGACGCCCTCACGATGGCCATGGTGCTGCGCGGAGACCGACCGGCGACGGTGATCTTTCACTCGGATCATGGTACCCAGTACGCGTCGGAGCAGATCACTCTCTTCGCCGCCAAGCACGGGATCACCCGGTCGATGGGATAAACCGGGATCTGCTGGGACAATGCCATGGCCGAGAGTTTCTTCGCGTCCTGGAAAACAGAGTTTTACTACCGTCGTATCTGGCCGACCCGGGCGCGCGCGATCCGCGACGTCGCGGCGTAGATCGAAGACCGCTACAACCGCCGCCCGCGGCACTCCTCGATCGGGCATGTCACCCCGATGGACTTCGAGATGCAATACTCGTCCCAGGCCGCAGAGATCCAACTCGCCGCTTAACCCGTGTCCACTCTCCGGGGTCAAGGCCAATTCATGGTCTGAAGACCCCCGACTGGGAGGTGTCCAACCTGCTACACAGCAGCCGCCAAATCGGTGATGAGATGGTGCTGAGTGCTCCGTTCGGCGATGTGGTCCTGGAGTTCACCGACCGGCCGGTGGTTCTCGCCAGCGCTGGAATCGGCGTCACGCCCATGGCGGGCATGCTCTCCCACCTTGTGAAGACCGGTAGCCAACGAAAGGTGGCTTTTCTCCCGCCGACAACTCAGCAAACACCTTTGTCTTGCGTAACCAAATCAGGGCAGACTTGGCAAAAAATGCCCGACGCATCCCTGATCACCTGGTATGTGGAACCCACGAAATCCACGCAGACTATCGACGGCGAACTCGCCGGATTCATAGACGTCAGCACCACCGAACTGACCACGGACGCCGAATACTACCTGTGCGGGCCGCTGGTCTTCATGCAATCCGTCCGCAGCGCACTAATCGCCCGCGGCATACCCGCAAAAGACATCCAATACGAAGTCTTCGGCCCCGACCTGTGGCTAGCCGACTTCTAATCGTAAGTTGTTTCAACCTGTCGGTCAGTGCGTGGGATGTCAGATGGATTGCCGATAGCCGAAGAACTCATGGTCGTTGTCGTACCCACCCAGACCACCGCCGACCTCGGAGAAGTCTTCGACGAATTCGATGCCCTTAATCCACTTGACCAGCTTGAAACCGAGCTGCACCTCGTTGCGCAACCGCAGCGGAGCACCGTGACCGAACGACAGCGTTTCATCATTCATGTCATAGGCCAGCATGGTCAGTTTGTAACTCATCTGCTCGATCGGTTGAGCGTCGTAGTGAATCCCACCATCAGGACCGACCTCAAAGGAGTAAAAAATCACCCACTTCGCTTCCGGCTTCGGCTTCGCGATGTCAAGAATGGTCTGCATTGAGACGCCGCCCCACTTCGCGACACCCGACCAGCCCTGAATGCAAAAGTGCTGCGTGATTTGCTCGTGGTGTGACAGCGCCCGTAATTGCTCAAGGTCCAACTCCACCGGATTATCAACGAGCCCACCGATTTGCAGCTTGTAATCCGTGAAGGTGCCAGCTTGGAGCTTCTTGTACTCCTCCGATTCCGGGTATTTACCGTTATGCCAGAAATAGGGAGAGATATCTTTCTCCGTGTACTGACCCGGCTTCGAATCGATGTGCTCGAACAACCGCTGCGCGGGACCGATCAGCGCATACCCCACCTTCTGCACCACACGCGGATGCCGGTACGTGAACGGTGTCGCCGCCACCCAGCCGATGATGATCACCACCATCGAGGCGGCGAAGATCAAAAACCCGACCCAGGAGCTGTCGTCCCGCGACGCGTACATGTGGTTGAGGTTGCGGAGGGCGCCGGTGGTCAGCACGAGGGTCACGTGGATGATGATGAACATGACGAACCAGGCGAGCACCAAGAAATGGAGTGATCGTGCGACCTGGATACTGAAGACCGAACTGATGGTCCGGAATTTGGTCGACAACGCCGGTGACATCCCGAGCCCGGTGATGAGAGCGGCCGGAGCGGCGATGAACACGGTGATGAAGTAGGCGATCAGTTGCAGACCGTTGTAGTTGACCCAGCCGTTTTCCGTCGGCCAGTCTAGCGACAGATATTGGATTGCGACCGAAATGGAATGCGGGATGACGTCCCAACTCATGGGGACCAAGCGCATCCACTGGCCGGTGACGAAGATCAGAACGTAGAACACGATTCCGTTGAGTAACCACAACGTGTCAACGCCGAGGTGCCACCAGCGGGCGAGCCCGATGGAGTGACGACGCCCTGGCAAGCCGACGCCGTCCGGCAAGGTGATCGATTCCTGCTTCGACGTATACAGCGGATCGCTCGGCACCGGCTTCTGCATACGCAACCAGTCTTTACCCGGTGTGGAGTGTCTGGACCAGTACAAACGCGGGTGATCGGCGATGATTGTGACGCCGGAGCGGATGATGAAGATCATCAGAAAAGCATTCAGGAAGTGCTGCCAGCCCAGCCATGCAGGGAAACCCACCGGCGCGTTCTCCGGAAGCTCAGACTCGCCAGGATACTGCTGAATGAAATCCTGCACGGCAGGGAGCTCGCGTATCCCCTTCGCTACCGCGATGCCGATGACCAAGAGCACCAAGCCGATCGGAATCAACCACAACAGGTTGAACCACTTGCTCTTACCAATTCGCACCCGCGGAGCGACACCGTACTGGGCTGGGAGACCGCCTGCCCAGTGTTCGTCGACCGCGGTGTAGTGCGTGCTGTCAAGCTGCGAACGGAAGCTTCGCATCCCCCCCGGCCCACGATCGGGGGCGGGAACATTCTGCTCTTCCAGTCCGGGCGTCATGTCGTGAGCTTAGCAACCGCTAAACTGCCAGCACCAGATTGACGGGATCTGCCCGCACGTCGATGATTGTCCCCGACATGGACACGGAAGCGGCCAAACTCTGCCGATATCCGGCTATATAGGAGTCGATCACCGTCGAAGCTAGCTTTATACCGAAGCTAAATAAGACTGACCGGCCTCCACCACCCCTGCGAACTGAGATCGATCCCACATGTTGCGGAAGGGGCCGCACCCACGGGTGCGCCCCCTTCGCTCTGCTGAACTAACGTCCATCCACGACCGGGCGGAATGGCTTCATCCCGGCCTGAACTGACTTACTATCGACGCCAAGCGTCTCCGGTCTCTTCCTCATAGCCTGCAAAGGCTTTTTCCAGCCCAGTGAGGACCTCGGCCGTTGTCAAGGCCAGACCGACATCGTGACGATCACGCCAAAGAACGCGCAGCGGCATCATGACGGTGAGCTCGAGGTTGCGCAGCACCGAGCTGTTACTCACCCCGGTATATCAGGTAAGGGAATCCATAGACGAATTCCTAGGCAACTCCACGATCTTAAGTGCCTCTGATACCTTGCCGAGCGCTTCGAGCGTTGCGTCAGCTCAAGTGCTCGAATTTCGGTGTGCAACGACCCGACCATCACGAGCCGTAAGTTGGTCTGCCAGCAGCGTCAGGTCTGCACATCTCCGCGCCACCCACCATCGTCAGCTCGCTTCGCCTCGAGGCACTCCCTAGCATCCGGGTGGACAAACGATGATTGCGCGGTCACGGCCAGGTCAGTTGAGAGTGTGCCCGGCGGGGTTTCGTATATCGGGATCAGAGGGCGTGTTGAAGGAGATGTCCCATGCGATCACGTTTGGTGCGTAGATATTCGGAGTTGGCCGGATGGGCACCTACTGTAAGTGATACGCGCTCGAGGACGGTGATCCCGTGCGCGGTGAGCTGGTCGACCTTGTCCGGGTTGTTGGTGAGGAGGC